>JAUWSR010000139.1 GCA_030609975.1 Acidobacteriota bacterium
AATAGAAATTCATTCGAGGAACAATGGGGACGTTCCCCAAGGGGACACCTCTTATCCTGATTCATGTTTTATGAAATGGACAGACTGCTATTTTAAATAAACCAATCCATCCTTTTCACGTTAGAAAAAAAATACGCTTGTTTTAATATTTGCATGTGGCTGTGCTCATCAATCTCGAAGAGGTGTCCTCCTGGGGAACGTCCCCATTGTTCCTCGAATGAATTTCTATTAAGGGCTCTTCCCAGGAATGACCATTTTTGGACTGTCCTGGAGCAAGCGTTGAAACCTTGGATAAGAACGGAGTGGATCCCACATGGGATCGATACGCAAGAGTGGAACAGAGATCACCTGCCAGAGAAATTCAGCAGAGTAAACTGAAAGGAGGTATTCGAGCTGATCGATCGCTTCCTCATGCTCCCCGACTAACGTGTAAATCCTGGCCAGGTTGAGAAGGTACAGAGGCCCCAAGGCGACATCCTTTGTGACCGGATATAAATCAACGGCACGCTTTCCTTCCTGGATGGCCTGGTCTTTCTGGCCAAGGTAGGCATAAGTCAGGCCAAGCGCAGCATGATACCTGGGATCTAACGGACGCTCTGCTATCGCTCTCTCCAGTGCGCCTCGTACCCATCCTGCATGAGTTTCCACCTTTGATGAATCACCCATCGTATGATAGACAGCTGCGTAAGCAAGGTCTCGATGGAAATAGACATGCTGCTCCTCGAAAAGGCTGTAGGACAGGGAGTCCAGCCGGTCCAGAGTCTCCTGGTAGTTCCGCTCAATCATCCCGAGTATAAACCACATGTAATCGGCAAATGGATGCTGAGGTACGTTTTCCATAAAGGCCTTTGCTTTCTCCACATTTCCCTCTGAGAGGACTTGAATGCCCACTTTCCCCATCTGCGCAGCGAGATGGTCAGGATCGATCGAGAGGGTTCGATCAAACCACTCCTCTGCTTCGGTGTATCTGCGCATGCTGACTAAAGCTCCTCCGATCTCATAGGCCAGTTGGGAATAGCGGGGATTGAGTTCGAATGATTTCTTCATGGTCTCTACAGCTTCTTCCCATTTGCCCTGTCGTCTCTGAATATATCCCAGTACGTTTGGAACGAGATTCGGCCGAGCTCTCTGGATGGATTCAATAATCTCCACAGCCCGGTCATAATCAAGGAATCCCCAGTAGTAATAAAGCGCCATCACCTCAAGCGCTTGAGGGTCGTCAGGCTGGAGTTCAAGAGCTCTTTCGGCCGCAGCCCTTGCTTTCGCCAGCCGCTCTTCGGTGCGGTCGGTTCCGAAAAAATACATTCTCAAATGAATATTCGCTAAATCAATGTAAATGAGTGCAAAGTTCGGGTCTAATTCGATTGCTCTCTCGTACATCTGAATCGCTTGTTCGAAATCACTGGCATCTGAAGTCCTCCACCCTCGACTCTGATGCTCTCCTCCTTTGAGATAAAGATCATAAGCCTCGATATTGTCAGTCGGCTCGGCAAACAGAGCTCTTCGTTCCGGTTCCAGCACGGTGATATCCAGTTGTCGGGCGACCTGTTCAGCAATTTCGGACTGAACGGAAAAGATGTCCTGCATAACCCGGTCGTAAGATTCAGACCAGAGCTGAGTGTCATCGGAAACATGGATGAGTTTTGGCGTCACTCGCACGCGGCCCTGACTCTCACCATCTCGATCCCAGCGCACAGCGCCTTCGAGTACATAATCCACCCCTAATTCCTCGCCAATCTGCCGGATCGTCTTATCGGTATTCTTATACCGGGTGGCACTCGTGCGGGAGATGACGCCCAGTCCTTGCAGTGCGGCCAGGCGGCCTGTCACTTCCTCAGTGATTCCGTCAGCAAAATAGCCATCCTCTGGCGGTCCTAAATTTTCGAACGGCAGAACCACGATCATCGTCCTTTCCGGAGGAAGCGTAGTTGCTTCTTTTCCTATGAACACAACACCTAATCCGACTATAATCACGACTGTGAAGAGCGCTGCCACGACTTTCCAAGTCTTCCAGAATATTCCCCTTTCCTCTTTTCGAACAACAGGCTTTCTCCTTGGCAGTGGTCTCTCTTTCGTGGTGACTCCCTCTTCTATGCGGCTCAAGTCAGTGAACAGCTCCACGGTATTCTGGTACCTCTCTTCCCTATCCTTCTCCAGACATTTCAATATCACGCGGCTGAGTGTTTCAGGGATATCACTGTTGAATTTCCAGGGATCCTGCGGCTTCTCTGTTTTGTGTTTAACAGCAATGCTTAACGGGGTGTCTCCATCAAACGGCGACCGTCCTGTCACCATCTCATACAGGATCACTCCGAGCGAATATATGTCTGAACGCTGGTCTGCGTCTTTTCCCTCAACCTGTTCAGGAGATATGTATTCAGGTGTTCCGACCATAACACCCACGGCTGTGATACCTTTTGCTTGAAGGGAACGGGCAATCCCGAAATCCATGATCCGGGCATTCCCGGTTTTATCGATCATGATGTTGCTGGGTTTCAGATCTCTATGCACAACACCCAGACTGTGTGCCTCATTCAATCCTTCGCATATCTGTTTGGCGATACTGACAGCAGTCCCCATACTCAACTGCTTTGTCATCTTCAACATGCTCTTCAAATTTTCACCCGGAACATATTCCATGGTGATGTAATGAGTCGAGTCCTCCTCATTCAGGTCATACATGCGGCACACATTCTTGTGTGTGATCTTGCGGGCTAATTTCAGCTCGTTCCGGAACCGGTCGATCGTCTTCTTATCGGAGGTGATCTCAGGCTTTAAGACTTTTAGCGCCACTTCCTCGTTGACTTTCTTGTCCTCAACCCTGAAGACTCTTCCCATCCCCCCTTTGCCCAGTTCTTCGATGATCTCGTACCTGGAGGCAAAAACAGTGCCCCTCGTCAAATCACCTGTGCCCGTGTCCGCATGCTGCTTAGGGAGAGAAGAAGCCTTATCTGTGGGCGTTAAGGATGTTGCACAAGTGTTGCAGTAACGGCTTTCCTCAGGATTTTGCGTATGGCAGTTGGGGCATTCGACTGGCATCTTTTCCTCACGGTTTGACCGTCAATTGACGAGATTCGATTCCTTTTTTGAATTGAGAGAACACTTGTTTTTATTGTTTTCCGAACTTGTATTGAAACGACGCACATCGATCCGGAAAGGGCCTGCCTTCAAATTCCGCCTGCGGTAAAAAGAATACAAGAAACGAAATTCTTTTTTGACTGCAATTTCTGTTGATCGATCAGTGTTCAATTGCGCCATTGTCTCATTCCTTCTGATGAATTGCTTCATTAATTAAAACCTTGTAAAGTCTGTCGAGTTTCATTTTTTTTAACTTCGAATCCCAACGAATCATGAAATTGTCCTCTCATTATATATATACGTATCAACCGGAAAAAAGTAATCACATAAACATGTGATTTTTTTTGGCGCATGTTGATTTTTTTGTATTGCCTCGCTCCATGAGTCGAGTTATACTCTATGTTTCAATCATTCCTCTCCAAACCTTAAGATGCGAATCTAATATAAAAGGATGCAAGAAAGGAGGCTTTAAAATGAGACAGAAAGGCAAGCTTATCTTTATCCTGCTTTTTTCATTCCTCATCATCTCGTCCTCTTCCTTTACTCAACAAAGACAGACTCCCCCTGTCAAACTCGATAAACTCTCAGACAGGTTATTCCAGATATTAGGGGGACGAGGCGCAAACGGAGGCATGTACGTGGGGACTGACGGCGTCCTGGTTATCGATGCCAAGATGACAAAAGAATCGGTGGACCAGACGATACAAGAGATTAAAAAAATCACCGACAAACCGATCAAATACCTGGTCGACACCCACAGCGACGGAGACCATATTTACGGGAACAGATTTTTTCCAGAGGCCGTAACGATCGTCGCTCATGAAAAATGCCGGGAAGAATTCTTTCATCCGCGGAGAGACGGAGAGCCATCGGAATGGAATAACCCGGAACTCGCACCCTTCCTGCCGTCATTGACGTACAGCGATAGGATGGATATCTATCTGGGTTCGAAGAAGGTCGAGTTATGGTATTTCGGAGTCGGCCACACCAAGGGAGACACGGTTGTCTATTTTCCTGAAGAAAAAACTGCTTTTATCGGAGACCAGATATTCATGGGCAGAGCCCAACTGATCCACTCATACAAAGGCGGCAACTCCTTCGGGCACGTGAAAGCGCTCACAAAAATGCTCGAAACCCTTGATGCGGAAAGATTTTGCAGCGGACACAGCGATCCGATAGATCGCAGCACGGTCAAGCATCACATCGAAGAAATGAAAAAAATCCAGGCAAAAATCAAATCTTTGGTTGAGCAAGGAAAGAGCCTGGAAGATGTGAAAAAGGAATTTGAAGAGAGTCATGCCAGGTTAGTCGAAGCCATTTTTTACGAAATTAAAAAATAACAACAGCTGAAGCTATTGAAGGAGAAATTCAGGATATTGTCGGCAAAGGAATGCTCCGGTTTTTATCGCCAGTGACATTCTGCTCTTTATTCAAAGCCTCTATAAGCCGGGCCGGTGTCATCGGGAGAACGAATAACCGGACACCGATGGCATCGTAGACCGCATTGGCGATCACAGCGCCCATTGAAGTGATAGCGGGTTCTCCACACCCTTGGGGAGGCATTTCCGGATTATCCACAAGCACGGTTTCCATCTTCGGCAGCCAGGAAAAACGGGGAATCTCGTAAGTATCGAAATTCTCATCCAAAATCCTTCCGTCTTTAAAACGGATCTCTTCGGTCAGACAGTATCCGAGTCCCATGATGATGCAGCCCTCGATCTGCATCCTGACTCCTTCCGGATTAATCACTTCGCCCGTGTCCTGAGCGCATACCACACGATCCACCCGGATCTCTCCAGTCCTCTTGTCAACATTGACCTCTGCCATTGTGGCCAGGTACGTACCCAGATAATCCGTGCAGGCAATCCCGTATCCCTTCCCGCTGGGTGCTTTCGAAAATGAGTGTCCAAACTTTTTCGCGGCGGCTCTCAGAACCCTCTTCATCCTATCATCTGTCAAATTATGCAGCCGGAACTCCAGGGGATCCATCCCCGCAGCCTCAGCCATAACATCGACATGAGATTCGATGGCGAATACATTGGTGTTGCTTCCCGGGCCTCGCCAGGCGCCAACACCAAAGGGATGAGGACTTCCACCGCCTCCTCTACCTCCCCAACCTCCGTAGGAAAGAACACGGTGGTGAGGGATGTTGTAGAAAGGCTGAGAGCTTCTGCTGCCGGCGAAGTAATTGTGATACTCCCAGAAGACGATCTGGTTTGAGCTGTTGAGACCGGACTTGATTTCTATAACGGCGGCCGGCCGGAAGGTGTCATAAAAGAATTCCTCTTTCCGGCTCCAGGCGACCTGCACCGGCTTGCCGCTCAATTTGGCCAGCCGGGCTGCCTCAACTATCTGCGGCCCCTGGTTTTTCCCTCCAAATCCACACCCGACAAAAGGAGTGATCACACGGACATTCTGGGAAGGGAATCCCAGAACCCGAGCGATTTCTCCCTGAGCCCTGAAGGGAGCCTGGGTAGAAGCCCAGACTGTGGCTTTATCACCCTCAATTTTTACAACAGCCGTGTGGTTTTCCGTAGGAGCGTGGGCAACGTAATGATTGAAGTATGCCTTGTCGAATGTTTTGCCAGCCTGGCTCTTCCCCTCATCCAGATTCCCTGCTTCCGTTACGACACTTCCGTCGGAGGCAGTATCTTTTAAATGATTGAATATGGTTGTGTTGTCCAGTTTGGATGTGGACGGCTCGAATTGGGCTTTGATCAACCCTAAGGCTTTGTCTGCGACATCGCGGTGCTTGTGGAGGACGGCGATCATATCATTATCTCGTATGATCTGAATATCTTTCATTCGTTCAGCGTCAGAGGTGTCCACATTTTTTAAATTGGCTCCATGAGCCGGGGGCCTCAATATCCTGGCAAAAAGCATTCCGGGCAAACGGATGTCCCCTGCAAACTTAGCCTCTCCGGTAACCTTCTGTCTTCCGTCCGAACGGTCTGCCGGTTTACCCGAAATGGTGTGTTTTGAATAATGTTTGATCTGCGGTTTTTTCTCGAGGTGTCTCTCGATCTTTTTTCCTTTTGCAAGCTGAGCATAGGAGACCTTTATCTTCGGTTTTTTGCGCATAAGGATCATCCCATCCTTAGATATCAGATTTTCCTCAGATGTGCGGAGATGTTCTGCAGCCAGCTGAATCATAACGGCCCTGGCCTCTGCTGCGGCCTGGCGCAAAGGAGGGCCAAAATATTTTGTGCTCCTGGAACCGAAGGTCCCGGCATCCCAGGGACAGAGTGCGGTGTCCCCCATGACCATATCGACTTTATTCAAGGATACATCGAGCTCTTCAGCCAGCATCTGGGCGAGTGAGGTGATGATGCCTTGCCCCATCTCGATCTTGCCGGTGAAGCAGGAGATCCTTCCATCTTCTCCAATCCTGAGATAAGCATTGAAATCCTCAGGATATCCGCTGCCTCTCCGCCTCTGCTGGAGGGCAAAAAGATCGCCGACCGAGAAAGAGATGATGATTCCTCCTCCCAGGAGCTTGAGAAATTCCCGGCGGTCGAGCTTGATGGATTCTGTGCCTTTTTCCTCATTAAACGGAATATATTCGTCGTCTTTCATGATCTCTGTCCTTTCATCGTCCGGGCTGCGGTTTGGATGGCAGGGATGATGCGGTTATAACTTCCGCAGCGGCAGAGATACCCCTCCAGGTCCTCAACGATTTCCCTGGAGGAGGGTTGAGGATTCCTCAATAACAGACTGTAGGCCCCCATGATCATCCCCGGAGTGCAAAATCCACACTGAAGTGCATTGTGCTGCATGAATGCTGTCTGCAGAGGATGGAGTTTTCCGTTCTGTTGAAGCCCTTCTATGGTCATGACTTCTTTTCCACTCACATCCTGAATGGGATATTGGCAAGACAAGACCGCTTCGTTATTCACGAGCACGGTACATGCCCCGCAAAATCCCTCTCCGCAGCTGTATTTTGTCCCGGTGTGTTCAAGGTCAGAGCGCAAGACCCATAAAAGCATGCGCTCTGGAGAGGAAGTCAGGCGCACATCCTTTCCATTCAGTTTAAAATGAATATTTTTTTCCATTTGAACTCCCCATAATCATTAGGATTATAGTATTAACAATCAGAAAATCAAAGCCCCCACATCCAGAGTTACACTTCTCATGATTGTTAGAGGCCGGTGAATCACTTGAAAATAATTGTGTAGAGCCAGTAGAGAAAAGACAGGGTATAGGCAACAAGCAGCGCCCAGACCATAATTGTGATGGTCTCGGAAATTCGTTTGAAGATCGGGTATCTTTTTCCCTGTTCTTTGACGCCCAACTTGGACACAGCATACAAAACCGCGATTATCAGCAGTAGAAATAGCCACTTTCTCATCGAATGTCTGCCGTCTCGAAATCAGACACACTTCGCAGCAACGGATTATTCAAGATTGGCTTTCCCTTGTCAAGGTACCTCAGATTTTCCCTCCTGTTAGAGATGTGTCAGAAAAGTACCTGGACCGGCGTACAGTGCTGAAAAACGCTCGATTACGGTTTGCAACGCTGAAAAATCTTTTCTGATTCCCCATAAAAAAGAGAGCCAGCAGATGGAGAGGCATTTTTTAAGAAAAAATCTGTAAAATATAATTTTTTAAAATTTCTTGACAAATATGGTTTTAAATTCTACATTATTAATGAGAATGATTGTCATTATGATATGAATTTTCATTATTAACCAGGTAGAAAAATGCCTTTAGCCCATATATGGAGACACCGATTCAAAGGAGATGGTTTCCGCTGGACTTTAACACGCAAAGCAATCCTGGATCTTTTGAGCAGAACATCAAAACATATGAGTGCACAAGAAATTTATGATACTCTCCTTAAATCATATCCTGGAATCGGACTGAGCACGATTTACCGCACTTTGGACCTATTGTCCCGGATGGGTCTTGTTAATAGACTAAATATAGGTGAGGGTAAGAGCCGCTATGAATACAGGTCAGGCGAAGAAAAGGCACATCATCATTTTATCTGCACTAACTGTGGAAAAATAATTGATTACAGCGGTTTTTTAGATGAGGAATTGGACTTGGTAGAAAAGATAGAAAAGAATTTAGCCAGAAAATATAATTTTATTGTTAAAGATCATAATACCGATTTCTACGGATTATGTAAAAACTGCCGATAACCAATCATATTTTTTTAAAAGAAGGGAAAAAATGGAAAAAGATGGGGATCTTAAAAAATTCGCTAGCGAGCTCCAAGACCAGATTATGAAAAATATCAGAAAACAATATTCTGAAACAGTCATCGACCACTGGCAAAATCCAAGAAACTTCAGAAAAATCGATAATCCAGATGGACATGCAAAAGTGAAAGGACCTTGTGGTGATACCATGGAGATGTTCATAAAAATGAAAGATGAAAAAATCTCAGAATGCGGATTTCAAACCGATGGTTGTGCCACTACGATCGTTTGCGGCAGCTTGGCTACCGAGCTTGCTAAGAACAAATCTTTCACTCAGGCTCTAGAGTTAATCAACGCAGATGTTATTCTCAAAAAATTGGGAGGTCTACCAGAACCTGATGTCCATTGTGCCCAACTTGCGGCCGAAACAATACGCAGTGCTTTGGCTGACTGCCTCTCCCAAAAAAAATCTCCATGGAAAAAGTATTACCGAGAAAATTAAATAATGTCTGTATCAGTTGATATTGAAAAATGTAATGGATGTGGCCTTTGCATTTCTATATGCCCTGTCCAGGCTATATCAATAATACAGAATAAAGCCTTCATCGACCAAAATAAATGCATTGAGTGTCTTCAATGTATGGATGAATGCCCCACATACGCAATCCATCAAATACCTGAAAAAGAAGTTTATCTTACAAAAAGAGAGCACTCAATTCCTTACTCTTTGAATCGAACCGTTCCTCATACCAGACAAACATTTTCGAGCAATAAGCGGAAACAACCGGCGGAAGAAAAAGGTGGAATTTTCTTAAATGAAGTTAAAAAGGCAGTGGATAACTTTTTTAAAGTTGATTCATCATTTGGCAGAAACAGAAAAGGCAGAAGGCTAAAGCACCGAAGACAGAGAAAAGGACACAGAGGAGGGAGATTTTAAATATTAGGGGACGTTCCCGAGAGGGATACGCCTTGCACATGCGGCAACCTCGACTCGCGAATAATCCAGGTTAATAAGAATGGCTTAAATTTATAAAAATGGCCTAAAAGAAAATTAGGTGAATACGTGAAAAGCGATGTTGAAATGTGGATAGAAAAAGATGGTGAAGATTTTTTAAAGACAATAGGCGTTAAAAAAGGAC
>JAUWSR010000301.1 GCA_030609975.1 Acidobacteriota bacterium
CCAAATCAACAGGTGCAGTCGGGTTCGGTTCCGGCGAGGAGGCCTTGAATGATGGCGGTGGCGCAGCCGACGCCGGCTTCATATTGCTCTTCGCTTTCTCTCACTATCTGGATTATCCCAGGCGCGGCTTTGCCCTGTTCTTCATAGGTTTACCCTGATGATTTTTCTATTAGCTGTCCTGTGATGAACTTGTGGAGGATACTGGATATAAAAGTCTGGTAAGGAAGTCCTTCTTTTATGGCTTTACGCTGCAATTTTATAAGATCCCGCTCGGAAATTCGGATGTTTATTCTTTTATCTTTTCTGAAAGTAGCACGAGCATACTCTCTATAACGGTTAACTTCTTTGTCAATTTTGGATATTGGACGCCATTCTCCCCTTTCGACAGATTCCAGTAGTTCTTTCTCTTCTTCACTTATTTTCATCTGTCTTTCCTCCAAAATATTTCTTTGTCATTTTCCGACTTGGTATTATGGTATTAAGGTCTTCAAAAAGACCGAAATACGTTACCTGATTGAAAATAATAAACTTATTTTGGGCTGCCCACCATCTTAAGGAGGTGGGAGACGAGGTCGTGGGAGAGGTCTTCGAGGAGGTGGCTCATGATGGTGGAAAGCTGTTCATAATAAGTCTCTTCGCCGGTGGGGCCGGGACGTTGGTAGGTCGATTTTTTTCGTGTCAGCAGTTTATATTCCTGTTCGTCATAGATACTCCAGAGCACGATCAGGGTGACCTGGCCGTCCGGTCCCTTGGCGAAACGCAGCACCTCGAAGACAATCTGATATTTGACCTTGGCAGATCCGCGGAAGGGGAAAATGAAGATCTGCTCCGTTGGGATCTGGACGGAAAGGTTTTGGGCGATCACGCGCGCGAAGTTATCATCCAGCGGTTCCGCCCAGCGTTCGAACTCGGCATAGTCCAGTTTACCTGCCCGTTCGTAAGTGAGGATCTGCGGCCGGAGCATATAATCCGAGAGTTCCACAGGCCCGACCCCGATCGAGATGTCCTGCAATTTTTCAGCCTGGGATGAGGGGGCATCTTCTTCGCTGGTTGATGTCAAAACATAGAATTGGGAAGGCTGAGAGCGTCCGCAACCCATCTGTAGAAAGACAGAGAGTGCAAATACTATAAGAACCGGCAGATAGATCTTTTTATTTTTCATGGCTGCCTCCGATCTTTTTTGCCCCGTATAACTGATTCCGGGTTTTGTTGTATATAATCCAAAAGAATCCGAAGTGCACGGCTGGTCTCCGCAATTTCCTTGAGAGCCACCTGGATCTCGTAGCGGTCATCAGCTGCGATTCTTTCATATTGAGCCATTAGCTGTTGGCTCTGATCCAGAGCATTGACTACTGCCTCTGAAATTTCCTTGAAATCACTGACTAAGGATTCCACTTGTTCATCCATTAAGGGGTCGATCTTGCTGTTGATCTTTTGGAACATCTCTTCACTGGCTGCCAGGTTTTTGTTCAAGGATGCGATGGTTTCCCCCAGTTCGATGGATTCTGCGGTTTGGTTGATCATTTCAAGAGTATCCTTGAGGCCTGTCAAAAGACCCTCGAAATCCTCTTCGATCGAGTCCCACTCGACCTCTCCGAGCTTGGTTACGATTGTGCGAAACGTCTGTTCCAATTGTTCCTGAGTCGTCGGGATGGAGGGGATCTCCCAAATATCAGGTCTTAGACCTACTAACCGTGCCGGAAACTCTGGGAAAAAGTCGAGTTTTATGTAGCGGACTCCTGTTACGAGGCTCATTGTTTCCAAGCGTGCGCGTAATCCTTTCTCCATCAGCAAATCAAAAAACTCATCGTCAGTCATGCCCTCGTATAGCCTGTGAGCGTCTGAAACGGAGCGCCTGATCAACTCCACTAAGACTTCTACCTGAATGTTTCCTTCTTTGTCATAGACCGGAGTGATGGTTTTGACCGTACCGAGATCCACTCCTCTCACTTTGACCGGGGCTCCTTTCCGAAGGCCTATGGCATCACCCTGAAAATAGATTACGGCAAGATAGGTATCCTTGAACAATTTGCCCGAGCCGAAGATCACAAATACCACGATGATCAGGAGCAGGGCGCCGAGCACAAAGGCACCGATAACTTTAGTATTGGTATGAGCTTTCATAATTCACCTCGTCTGAGGAATTCCTGGATTTTTTCATCCTTTGACTCTGCCAGGAGCTGTTTAGGGTTTCCTGTGGCCCGCATGGTCTTGGTTTCCGCATCTAAAAAGACGGAGTTGTCGGCAATGGCAAAGATGCTGGCCAGCTCGTGAGTGACGATCACGACCGTAGCTCCCAGACTGTCCCTCAATTCCAGGATAAGGTCGTCCAAGCGGCGGGAGCTTATAGGATCCAGTCCGGCCGAGGGCTCATCAAAAAATAGGATCTCCGGATCCAGGGCCATGGCTCGTGCCAATCCGGCACGCTTGCGCATGCCTCCGCTTATTTCAGAAGGATAGAAATCTTCGAAACCTTCTAAACCGACAAGTGAGAGTTTGTAAGAAACGGCCTCCCGGACCTGCTTTGGCTTCATGGATGTGTTGGTTTCGAGCAGCATCCCGACATTCTCTGCCAGTGTCATGGAGCTCCACAGCGCCCCACTTTGATAGAGCACTCCCATGCGTCGTAAAAGTTGATCACGCTCTTCGGGAGTGTTGTGCCAGAAGTCTTGGCCGTTGTAGAGGATACTTCCAGTCGTCGGCTCGATTAATCCGATAAGGTGACGCATGAGGGTGCTTTTGCCGCATCCGCTCCCACCCATGATCACAAAGATCTCTCCGCGTTGGATGCCGAAGGTGAGATCACGCTGGATGACAAAAGATCCGTAGGCCATGGTCAAGCCTTGGACTTCGATGTGGGCTTGAGCGCTGTTTTGAGGCACTATCTGTGTCATTTAAAATCCCAATACACTGAAGATCACGGTGGTAACAGCACTCGCGATAATGACGAGCAGGATGGCTCTTACCACGGCCTTGGTAGTTGCGGCACCTACAGCCGAAGCACTGCGTCCGCACTGCATCCCGGACATACACCCGGCAAAGGCCACCAAAGCGCCGTAGATGCAGGCTTTGATCAAACCCAGCAGAAATTGCTGTGGAGAGAGGACAGCGATAGTCTGCGCAAAGTACAGCTTAAAAGAAATGTCAAGAACGCCTCTGCTGACGATCGCCCCCCCCATTATGCCCATAAAAACTCCGTAGAGAGTCAGAAGTGGAGTCATCAAAGTTAAAGCCAAGAGCCGTGGCCAGACCAGAAAGTCGATGGGATTGAAGCCCGAGGTTTTGAGCGCGTCGATCTCCTCATTGACCATCATGGTGCCGATCTGGGCAGCATAGGCGGCGCCACTCCTTCCTGCCAGGATGATGGCTGTCATCATGGGGCCCATCTCCCGGACCATGGCGATCCCCACCAGGTCGGCCACAAAAATGGAGGCGCCGAACTGCTGCAGTTGAATGGCACCCACAAAAGCCAGGATCACACCCACCAGAAAATTGATAAGCGTGACAATGGGGAGCGCTTGGGCCCCCGCTTCTTGGAGGTGCAGCTTAAGATCTGAACGCCGGAACTGCGCTTTGCCTCTGATCCAGCGGGTCAGGCCTAGGGAGATCTCTCCCACAAAGGAAAGTATCTCAGTTCCGGCTTTGGTCAGCTGTAATGAAACATCTCCGACACGGAAGATCAGAGAATGATCCATAGGATCACCGCTGTCCTCTTTGACCGGGACGGCTGTGGCCAGCTTGAGCAGTTTTTTTGCACCATCGGGAAGACCGCCCTCATCTATGGTGATGCTCTTTTCTTTTCCCCATCCTGCGATCTTTTTTAGAAAGACCATCAGACCGGTGTCCCAGTGAGTAAGTTCGCTGGTGTCAAAAGCCAGTCGTTTGATCTGAGGATCTGAAGCGATCTTTTTCTCGACCTCTGCTGGTGCCGGCAATTTTTCCTGCAGAGTCCAGCTTCCGGATAGTTTTAATAGAAGTGTCTGTGGTTCCGGTTGTGCAAATTGAATGTTCCCCGCC
>JAUWSR010000089.1 GCA_030609975.1 Acidobacteriota bacterium
GTGAGCAGTCGGGTTGCATTCAGGTACTGCTTCATATTCCCGCGCTGGTCGGGGTAGAGATAGGCCAGAAGTTCTTTGGAAAGCTCGTTCATGGGGGCATTTCCCTCTCCTCCCAAAACTTGCGGTACGGTGCCCGCATGTACCCAGAGGGGGACGGCTACTGAGCAGATCGGCTGTCCCAGCATGGTCCACATGGTGGCGGAATAGGCTTTCTCAGGAGTGGGGGCCCCATGAAAAACAGAGACGGAAGCCGTGGAAATGCGGTTGATGGTGTCATTGGTCCTGATGTAGTAAGGAGTGGAGGGATCCTGAATCCGGAGCTGGGACTGGGGATCGGTGTGAATTTTCTCATTGACAAGATCCCGCGAGGCCACCTGCAGGATGAATCGCAGACTCAGGCGGTTTTCCGCTGCCGCCCTTTGGAAGAGATGAGAGATCCTTTCAAAGCGAATGTAGCCGCCGCCTTCCTTTTCTTTCGGGGCGGTGAAAGCATAGTTGGTGCGTACGATATAGCCCTGGGGGGCGATGCGGGGATCGTTGGCATCGAATTTAGTGAAGTTGTCCGAACCGGTCTCGAAAAAACAGGCATTGCCTTTGGCGTCGATGACACCGTAATTAGCGGCCACTTTTCTATTGCTTCGGCTTGAATGCAGCAGCTTTTCAAAGTCTGCCACATCCGCACACTCCTCCAAGGCTCGACGCATGAAAGAGCCGTTTTCCCTGTAGCTCTGAAGGCTTGTGCCCAGGTCGCGGGAAAGCGAATTCATGATGGCAAAACCTTGGCTGTTGATCCCCTGCCAGACATGCTTGGCCTCGTTGTCGCTGCTGTTGACCACCGCCAGGAAGGAATATACCTTGCCTTGGATAAATACCACTTTGTTATCAGGGTTGCCGGTGTCGCGGTTTTTCCAAAGCAGGGGCCTGCCATCCGCTGTAACCTTGCCTGAAACCACGGCTACCGTGCAGGGGAAAAGCGAAGCGGCAAAGGCAAAAAGGCCGACGAGCCCCAATAAAATTCGAATTCTAAATAGTGTTTTCACTTTCAACTCCCGTTCAATTGCTTTTGGGCAAAGCGAGCGATATCTTCATGGGTTGCAAACCAGACGTCCTCCTTGGAGCTCATGTACTTGATCAATTCTTCCAGCATGGCGATGCGGCTGCGGTGCCCGATATATTTAGGATGCATGGTGAGGATAAACATGGAGCCTTCCTGGTAGGCCCTATCGAATTCGGCGGCCCAGATGTCAAAGACATCCATGGGCTTGATGTGGGGACGCACAGCGGAGAAGCGGGAGAATCCGAAATAGGGGTAGTCATCAAGGATCCATTCCACCGGGAGCTCGATCACTCCCGTGGGGCGGCCGTGTTCGAGGATTTCGTAGGGACGATCATCCGCCATCAAACTGCTGTCGTAAAGCAGCCCCAACTCCTGGATGAGTTTGAGCGTGGAGACACTGAAATCCCAGGAAGGAGTCCGGATTCCCGCCGGGGCCCTGCCCGTCAATGCCTTGAGGGTGTCATAGGATCTCTGCATGAGATCCCGTTCGGTTTCCTCCGAAAGCAGAGAATTGCGCTCGTGTATCCAGCCGTGCATGCCGATCTCATGTATACCTTTGTCCAGGATGGCCTGGATCTGAGGCTGGTGGAGTTTGGCCGTTATCGCGGGGACAAAGAAGGAGGCGGGGATCTTGTGCTTCTCTAAGAGATCCAGGATACGGGGGATGGCAGCCCGGGCCGCATACTCCCCTCTGGAAAATTCCCCGGGCGAGAGGTTGTTGTCCCGGAGGGCATTGGTCTCGGAATCGAAATCAAAAGAAAGGCCCACAGCTACCCTTGCTTCTCCCGGCCATTGAGGAGGGGTGAGATCCTTCCCGGCCCGGACCCGGTCAACGTGGGATTCTATTTTAGACATCTCCCACTCCCAGGGTTTATAATCCTCTGTTTGCTCGGTTGTACAGGTGGTGAGCAAAAGCAGGATGGCGGTCAAACCCAACATCGATCTGAAATATCTATCCATATTTCCCTCCTATAAAGGATGTCCAATGGCACTCATGCAGAGGACACTCTAATCGACTCCTATGATTTCTTCCTTCATTTTTTCTTCTCCAGCTCAGATAAAATCGCCTCTACCTCTTTGAGCCGGGGATTGAGCTTGAGCGCTTTGCGGAAGTACTTTATGGCCAGGTCCTTTTCCCCCAGATTTAGATAAATACGAGCTATCTCCACCCTTTTACGTGAGCTTTTGGGAAACAGCTCTAAAGATACTTCGGCTAAAACCAAAAGTTCATCGATCTTTTTGGCTTCCCAGAGTTGGACGCTCAGTGTGTCGACCTCATCTATAATGTCAGGATTGAGCCGGTGGGCTTTTCTGAAGAGGCCCATGGCCTTTTCCAGGTTTCCCGACCAGAGATGGGCTTCAGCGAGAGAGAACCAGGAGATGGGGTCCGAGGGATAAAGTTCGGTGCTGAGCTCAAGTATTTCCGTACTGATATCGTACTCTTTTCGTTTCAGGTGGTATTTGGCCGCCGCTACCATTTCCCGGGAGAAATCGGGATAGATGCGGGCCTGTAAAAAATCCTGCTGCAGCTTGGGCCCAAGAGCGGAAAAATCCGTCTCAGGAGTGATGTGAAACAAGTGGAACGAAGGAGCATAGGTCTTGGTCCAGTCCTTTTTCCATTCCAGGACCAGCCGTGAAAAATCTGGGTTGAGAGAGTAAGGATTATCCGAAATGGCCAAATAATCGGAAAAAAACGCCAATAGATCCTGACGGTAGATCTTCAGTCTGTCCTTTCCATAGGTGCTGACCAGTTTCGACGCCATATAAGAGCCGACTTTGGAGAACGCCTCTTCGGCAGCGGGGTGGATGCCGGCTGCCAGTTTTTTTCTTGCGGCCCTGGGATCTTGTTTAAGAGCGTTGGGATCGAGAGCCTGATTGAAATAGTCGAAGGCGTGTTTTTGATCCTGGATATTGCGTGCTGTGATCCCACCGCGAAAAGAATATTGGCTCAGGCCCATAGAAAAAGTCTGCAGCGCTGCATTATAAAGTGCCTGTTCCCATGGGTCTCGGAGGTAGGCCGTACTGTCCAGATCTTCATTTAAGACCAGCTCTGCCAGTCGCCGTATGTAGGGTGTTAAGTCCGCCTGTTCCAGATTGGCGGCTACAGCCACTGCGAATTTTTCTGCGGGAAAAAGCAGGATATAGGTACGGGTTTCGGGCTGGGAGCCTCCGTGGCTGACTTGATAATGACCTTTTAGGGGCTGTACGTTCCATCCCATACCATACCCGGTCAAGTAGCCTCCCTGGGTGGCCTGGGAGGAGAACATGGTTTGCCAAGAATCAGGCTGCAGCAACTTGCCGGCAAGAATCCCTTGGGCGTATTTCATGAGGTCGGCTACGCTCGACCGGGTCCCCCCGCCGGCAAATCGGCTGGAGACATCCACAAACTCAGAGTTCACAACCTTGTCCCCCAACAAGCGGTAGCCTTTTACCCGGTGAGGGATGAGCTCCGTGGGGCTGTCCAAACGGGATGACTTCATATCCAGCGGGGCGAATATGTGCTCTCGAATAAAATCCCCGTAGGTCTGTCCCGAGGCGCCTTCGATGACCGCGCCCAAGAGGTTGAAGCCGTAACTTGAATACAAATAACGGGTCCCGGGTTTAGCCGCCAGGTCGAAATCTTGAAATACAGCCAAGGCCTCACGGGTGTTTTTATGGTCCTTAAAATGTATTTCTTTGTCAAGATCGCGATAATGGCTGATTCCACCCAGGTGCCCCAGCAATTGCCTGATCGTGATCGGCCACTTTTTTTGGGGGAAATAGGGGACATAGGTTTGAACCTTGTGGTCTAGATCGATCTTGCCCGCCTCCACCAGCTGCAATACGGCGATAGCGGTGATGGTCTTGGTTATCGAGGCCAACCGGTATGAACTTTCAGGTTTGGCCGGCACTGAGTTTTCCAGATCTGCAAACCCAAAGCCTTGTGTCCAGACAAAATCATCCTTCAGGAATCCGATGGACATTCCGGGGATCTGGTCACGGTGGATCTGTTTTTCAGCATACTGAGAAAAAGCTATGATCGCGGCTGAGAAATCCTGCTCTGGGATTTGAGATTTTTTTCCGGCCAGACAGGGATGGATGGTGGCGAGCAGCAGCAGGATGAAGAGCGAGGTTCTGAATCTGGCTCTCATGAAAGCCTTCCTCCTTTTTAGTCGAACAACTTGAGCTCCCAGCATCAGAGCGCGAATCCAAATCCAAGAAAGAGCAGCAGGGCCGTGCTCCCTGCCAGCAGCGCATAGGGTAACTGAGTGCGCACATGGTCGATATGATCTGTGGCCGAGGCCATGGAAGAGATGATCGTCGTATCGGATATGGGAGAACAATGATCTCCAAAAACGCCCCCCCCCAAGACGGCGGCAATGATCAAGCCTGGGTGGAGACCGATGATATGGACCATGGGGATAGCGATGGGGATCATGATGGCAAAAGTTCCCCAGGAAGTTCCTGTCGAGAATGCGATGAAACCGGAGAGGATAAAGACCACGGCGGGTACCACTCCCGGCGGTAACGTGGCTTTTGCGGCCTGAGCCACGAAGGACCCCGTTCCCAAGGCATTGCAGGTGTCCCCGATGGCGAAAGCCAGCATCATGAGACTGGCCACCGGGATCAATCCTCCCACACCTTTCATGAAGGTGTCGGTGATCTCCTTGACGGTCATGATCCCTTGTATAAGGTAGGCGATGGCTCCTGCTAAAAGCCCCAGGATGACCGCCCACAGCACAGCGAGTGTGCCTGAGCCCTGCATGAGATTTCCTTTCCCCGAGATAAAGAGCACAACGGGCATGGCGACGACCATGACCGAGACCGGGATGACCATATTGAGGGCACGCAGCGGGACGCCTGCTTTTTCGGGCATCATGATGACCTCGTCGGCGATCAAGGGTTCTGCCCCCTCGCGTAGAAGTTTGCCCTCTTCCCGGACGCGTCTTTCTGCGGCCCGCATGGGGCCGATGTCTCTGCCCGTCAGCACTGTGATCAACACCAGGGCCAGGGCCAGGATGGCGTAGAAGTTAAAAGGAAGGGAAGAGATGAAGGTGCGCACCGGGTCTTCCATGCCCTGTGCCGCCAGGAGGCCCAAGACAAAAGCTCCCCAGGCGTTTAAAGGGAGGAGGATGCATTTGGGGGCTGAGGTGGAATCCAGGATATAAGCGAGTTTTTCACGCGAGATCTTCAAACGATCAAAAATGGGCCGGGAAACGGCTCCGGCGACCAGGACGCAGATGCTGGATTCGATGAAGATGATCACGCCTAAAAACCAGGCTAAAAACCCGGCTGATCTCCGGTTCTTAACGAGGCCTTTTCCCACGATCCAGTTGACAAAGCCTTTCATGCCCCCTGAATACTGAGTGAAGGTGATGATGGCTCCGATCATGGCGCTGAACAGGATGACCCGTGTGTTGTCGGCATCCTGGAATACGGCGACCATGGCATTGACGGTTTCGATCAGGCCGGTCAAAGGATTCCAACCGTGGATGATGGTCCAGCCCAGCCATATCCCCAGGGTTAAGGAGAAGTAGACATGTTTGGTCTTGATGGCTAGAAATATCGCCAACACCGGGGGGAGGATGGAGAACCAGCCGAAGGTGTCCATGATGATTTGTACCAGAGAGATATATCATCGCCCCCTTGAGATGTCAACTCCGACCCACCAGCCTCGTATTTCGGAGTGGACTCTTTTCCCTCGTGCGGCTCGGGCGGATATGGACTCTGAGAAAAAGGGCATTTCAATATATAAGGGAGAGCATCATATCATCTCTGAAATAAGTTGCTTTTCTTGAGACGAGAAATCAGAAGCCAGGGAGGCGTCATATTGGGAGGATGGAAAAATGCTTGCGTGATGGTATAGGAGGCAATACAATAAACACTTAAAGCGGGAGAAATCAAATGGTGAGTGACAGAGAAAAAGCTGCAAATTGGGCAAAATCCTTGCTCGAGCGGCTCGATTGGGTCATCTTGGATACAGAAACCACAGGGCTTGCCTATAAGGATGAGATCGTGCAGGTGGCCATCCTGGGACATGATGGTGAAACACTTATAGATACTCTGGTCAAGCCCACTCAACCGATCTCATCCGAATCCACGTCCTTTCATGGCATCGTAGATGCAGATGTTACGGAAGCTCCTCTCTTTCCAGATGTGTTCGCTCGTATCCAAGAGATTATTACCGGCAAGACCGTGGTGATCTACAATGCGGTTTTCGACTTGAGGTTGGTCCGGCAGTCACTGGCCAGGCACTCCGTTTCTTCCAGTGGGATCGAGGACGAGCAGGCGGAATGTGCCATGCTCTGGTATTCCGCCTGGGTCGGGGACATCTGGTCCCAGGGGGAGTATAAGTGGCAGAAACTTGTGGGCGGAGATCATACGGCCTTGGGAGATTGCCGGGCGACCTATCGAGTGATAGAGCGGATGGCTGAAAGCTGTAAGGGGGAACTATGACAAAGATCAAGAGAAGAGACTTTTGCAAAGCGGCGCCTTGCGCCGTAGCCGGGAGTTTTGTGTTCGCAGACATTGGACAGGAGGAGAAGATGGCGGGCAAGATTACGGCGGTTATCGCTAAGGTCAAGAGCCAGGACGGCACGTGTGGCCTGGGTCACAGGGTGGGGGATACGGTGCGGTTCACGGAGGCCGGAGTAGAGGGAAAGATCTGTATTCACGCGCTTTACAGCATGATGCCGGCCGTGTTTGCAATGCTTTTTGAAGCCCGCTTCCCTTGGTTGGAGGATCCGGATACCAAAACCCATGCCTGTCCGGATGCTTACAATCCTGTGGTTTTTGAGATTACGCGTGTTCGGACGGAATAGAGAGGCCTCAGTTTGAGGAGAAGGAGATTTCTGCAGACTGGACTATTGGGAACGATCGGACTTTCGAGATTGAAAGGATGGGGCGGGAGCCTTGAGTCACAAGAGGCCGAAAGTTCGCGCCTGCCCTTGCCGCGGCGCAAGTTGGGGGGAACCGGTGAAGAGCTTTCCATTATCGGGCTGGGTGGTGTGGTCGTCCAAAATGAAACTGCTCAGGAAACACGAGTTATCGTGCAGCAGGCCCTGGCACAGGGGATCAATTATTTTGATGTCGCTCCTTCCTATGGGAATGCTGAGGAGCTCCTGGGACTGGCTCTTTCACCCTTCCGGGACAAGGTGTTTTTGGCCTGTAAAACCCAGAAAAGGGACCGGCAGGGAGCGGAAGAGGAACTGAACCAATCTTTGCAGAAACTTCGGACCGATTATATCGATCTCTATCAGATGCATGCCTTGACTGATGTCAGGGAAGTCAACCAAGCCTTAGGTCGGAGGGGAGCTATCGAGGCCTTGTTTCAGGCCAAAGAAGAGGGCAAAATCAAACACATCGGTTTTTCCGCTCATTCCCAGGAGGCGGCCCTGCGTGCCATGGAGCTGTACGACTTCGACACCATCCTGTTTCCGGTCAATTATGTATCCTGGTACGGATCGAATTTTGGGCCAGAGGTGGTCGCGCAGGCTCGCAGTCGCAATATGGGCATCCTCGCTATCAAATCCCTGGCGCGGCAGCCGTGGCCTCACGAGGAACACAGAAAAACATGGCCAAAAGCCTGGTATCAACCTATCACCGCTCCGGAAGAGATGGATCTCGCTCTGCGCTTTACTCTCTCTCAACCTGTAACTGCGGCTGTTCCTCCCGGCGACATCCGGCTTTTCCGCCGGGCCGTGGAAATTGCACACAGTTTTACTTCTCTTAATGACGGGGAAAATCGACAACTGCAGCAGCTTTCAGCCTCCCTGACCTCTTTATTCCCGCTGGGTCAAGAAGGCTGAAAGGACTGCTGCGCTGAAAGCTTCAGTCCGGCCGGATCACCAGCCGTTGTTTCCAAAGATAGGATCGCCGTTTTTGTCGACCACTCCCCTTTCCATAGGCGAGTTTACGATCTCATCGATCATTTCTTGAGAGAGAAATTGTCCTGTATAATTCACGCCGTATCTCTGAAGCTGACCCACGAATGCCCGCATATGATTACGGGATCCCTTCATCAAGTTTTGATAGAGGGTTTTAATGTCAGAATTGTTGGTCTTTTTGAGATATTTTAGCAAGTCAAAAATGTCCAGGTCTTCGATAAGGAATCCTACCCCCAACGCGGCCTCAAGGGATTGGCTTCCCTGAGCGGTAAGCTCATGATACAAGACCTGGAGTTCCGGATTTGAAAACACACCAGGGATATCGTCTGCTACTGGATCGGGCAACCCGTATTTGTCGAGCAGCACTTTTATGCCTTCCATGTGGCGATTTTCACTTCGGGAGATATTTCTGAAGATCCGGTGGTTCCAGACCTCGAATAAATAAGCGTAGACATCCCGTGCCAATTTTTCCTCTTCACGCATGTAAAGCAGGCCATTCTGTTCTCTAAGAGTGACGTTTTGGTACGGAAGGCTATTAAGGAGTGCCCCCATGCCACTGTCAAATCCTTGACCGGGACCTCTATTTTTTTGGTTGCCTTTTCCCTGTTGCCCGTTTCCGTTTCCTCCCTGTCCTTGCGCCACAGTCGGCATGACCAGCAGCGCCGCCAAGAGAACAATCAAAATACTCTTTTTAATCATTTTTTCCTCCATGATTTTTATTAGATTTTTACTAATGCAAGTGGCGTGCCAAGTTTATCTTGTTGTAAATAAATAAGTTAAAGATGATGGCGCGATAGCTTTGATGACAGAAATGTCGGAATGCTTACAAAATTGTAGGAATCTGCTGGAAATATCAAGGACGTACGAAGCGGAATTTGACTCACTCCTTTGACTTTACTATCCTGCAAGATAGAGGGATCGTCATGAGTATTTCGCGCCGCCGTTTTATACAGACACTGGGTGGAGGAGTGGTTTCTATGCTGGTTTCCGGTCAGGGGTGCCGATCGGGATTGAGGCTGAATGAAAGACCTCCTAATGTCGTCCTTGTCTTTACGGATGACCAGGGATATGCCGATGTGGGCTGTTACGGCGCCCAGGGATTCCAGACTCCCTATCTGGATCGGATGGCCTCCGAAGGTGTTCGCTTCACAGATTTTTACGTGGCGCAACCCATCTGCGGGGCGTCCCGCGCCGCGCTTTTAACCGGCTGTTATCCCAACCGGATTGGACTCACAGGTGCACCCGATCACAATGCCAGGCACGGCATCCACGAAAATGAGGTGACTTTGGCCGAGTTGATGAAATCTCAAGGTTATGCCACGGCGATCTATGGAAAGTGGCATCTGGGGCATCTGCCTCCTTTCCTCCCCACCCGCCATGGATTCGATGACTATTTCGGCCTTCCCTATTCCAACGACATGTGGCCTTTTCATCCGGAGCGGCCCGAAGATTATCCGGATCTGCCGCTCCTTGAGGGAGAAACGACCGTTGGCTTTAACCCGGATATGAACCGCTTAACCACATGGTATACGGAGAGGGCGGTGCGTTTCATCGAGAGCAACCACGATCGGCCATTTTTTTTATATCTCTCTCACAGCATGGCTCATGTTCCCTTGGGTGTGTCGGAGAGATTTCGCGGGAGATCGGAACAAGGGCTCTACGGGGCTGTGATGATGGAGCTGGACTGGTCGATGGGAGAGATCCTGCAAACTCTAAAGCGCCTGCAGCTGGACGAACAAACCTTGGTTATTTTCACTTCGGATAACGGTCCTTGGGTGAGTTATGGAGACCATTCCGGCAGCGCCCTACCCTTGCGCGAGGCCAAAGGAACAACCTGGGAGGGGGGGGTGAGAGTGCCCTGCATTATGCGCGGGCCCGGGAGGATTCCTCCAGGTACAATCTGCTCCCAGCCTGCCATGACCATCGATATTTTCCCTACCATTGCTGCCTTGATAGGGGCGGAACTGCCGGAGCATCCCTTGGACGGCCTGAATATCTGGCCGCTCATGCATGGGGAATCTCGCTCCATCTCCCCGCATGAAGCCTTGTACTTCTACTACGGCAGCACTCTGGAAGCGGTGCGTTGCGGACGCTGGAAACTGCACTTTCCCCATTCCTATCGAACCCTTTCTGGGAGGGGCGGCGGAAGCGAGGGCATTCCGGTCCTATACGACCGGGCTGAAACGGATTGGGCTCTGTACGATCTGCATGAGGACATAGGGGAAACCACCAATTTGATCGCTTCGTTTCCAGATGTAGCGGCCCGCTTAAGGGATTTAGCGGAAAAATTCGATCAAGACCTGCAGGCTCAGCGCAGGCCTCGTGGCGTGATTACAGATTCTTCTTGACTTCGTAGAGGACTTTGTCTTCTCCCAATTCTGCAATCCTGGCATCGATCTCTTTCAGCATGAGGTCCCGTCTTTTAATCACGGCCTCGATCTCATTGTCTCTCAGATAACTGCCCATGGTCCCTTGGATGGATTCAAACGTCAGGTCCTTGAGTTTTTGGTAAACATCGTGCGGCAGCTGTTTCATCTTATTTTCATATATGAGTTTTTTGGTGAATTTCTTCGAGGTGCGAAAGGAACGGGAGTGATCGATCAAGATCAAGGTCCAGTCTTCTGTGATGAGGATGTTGCGCAGGTGACGGTCCTCGTTGGCGATGAGGTTGTCGAAGGTCCATCGCAGGTAATTGCTCCGGTTCATGGGCAGCACCTTGTAAGAAGGTGGATCGATCTTGTCCTTTTGCTTTTTGGCGTAATCCATCATGACATTCATCCACAGTTGGATGGAACCCTTGTCTCCCTGAAACCTCCGTTCTACCGTGGGTGGGACCATGTTCAGTCCCAAGAGTCGATCCAGCCGGTAGGCCGCGACTTCCCACTTCCAGCCTTCCCAATACCCTCGCTGCCGGCCGTTCACATCCTTCCAACACGCCCGGGCGCCCACTCCATCTTTTTCCATCTTCAGGTCCCAGGGGCGGGTTACGCCTTCACTTTCATCCATACGGCGGGATTGTGTGATCTCGGCTGTTTTCAGATATTCTTCCCATTGGATGAATTCCGCCACCACCTCCGATTTCATTTGTGCCTGAGATAGGGCTGGGAATATAAAGCTCAATAGGCAACACATTAGGAATGTCTTTTTCATGATACTCTCCCCTCTATTTCTTTTTAGCACGCGATCGCAGTCCTGTCAAAAGTATTTTTAAAAATGAGACACATTCTTGTAATTTTCGTCTATAATAAGGATGGTGTGTATTTCCTTTCTCTGAAAGGAGTTGGTATGGTGAGGAAAGAATTGCAGTGTCCTCTCTGCAACAGCTATGACATTTTGCTGAAACAAAGCAAAAAAAATGTGGAAACAGGCAAGGTTGTGATCGTGGCTCGTTGTCAGGTGTGTCAAAGTACGTTTTTACATGAAGACGATTTGTTAGAGGGTGATAACGACTGCGAATAATTAGTTCTACAATAAAGGAGGGATTCCTATGGATACCTTTATGGACACCCTAGTCGTATTTGTGACGACCTATGGTCTCAAGATCGTTGGGGCCTTATTTATCCTCATCCTGGGCCGATTTGCAGCGGGCTTGGCGCGCAAAGTTGTAAGGCGCGTGCTTCAGAAATCTAATACGGACGAATCCCTTATTTCCTTTTTCGGGAGCCTGATCTATACTCTGGTTTTAGCTTTTGCCGTAATCGCCTCACTGGCGAAATTTGGAGTCCAGACCACTTCCTTTGTTGCGCTTTTAGGGGCGGTAGGCTTTGCCGTGGGCTTTGCTCTACA
>JAUWSR010000010.1 GCA_030609975.1 Acidobacteriota bacterium
CAGCACGATGTGAACCAAAATAGCCTGAAAGCTGCACTGGAAACGACTGTGGAGAGCTGCGTCAATCTGGTGGGCGTAGATCTCAACCTGGCTTCGGTCCAGCTGCTTAAGTATGTGGCTGGCCTTAGCGAAACGACGGCGGCCCATATCGTGGACTATCGAAATCAAGAGGGAGCCTTCTCGTCGCGGAAGGAACTCCTTAAGGTTTCCGGAGTCGGTTCCAAGACCTATGAACAGGCGGCCGGTTTTTTGCGCATCCCGGGCAGTGAAAATCCTCTTGACGATTCTGCTGTTCACCCTGAAAGGTATGACTTGGTATCCCGCATGGTTTCCTCGATAAAGATGTCGGTTGATCTGGTCATCGGTAACTTGGAGGCGGTCCACTTGATATCACAACAGGATTTCATCGGCTCGGATGTGGGCTTGTACACGATCGAAGACATCCTCGATGAACTAAAAAAACCGGGCAGAGATCCACGTGCTGAATTCCAATATGCGGAGTTTGCAGAAGAGATCAAAGACATCACAGATCTTGAAGCAGGAATGCTTCTTGAGGGAACGGTGACCAATGTCACCAATTTTGGTGCTTTTGTAGACATCGGTGTCCATCAGGACGGTCTGGTGCATATCTCTCAGATCGCAGATTGTTTTGTGGATGATCCCAGGAAGTTTGTTAAGGTAGGCCAGACGGTCAAGGTTAAGGTCCTTCAGGTTGACGAAGAATTAAAAAGGATAGGCCTTACTCTTAAGGTATAACCGTGTTCAGGCCTGTCACGCAGAGGGAAAAAATAGGGAGGTGTAGTATGAAGGCAATCTCAAGATTCGGCATGATACTTTTGCTGTTGAGTGGACTTTTGGTGCAGGCTGGGGAAATCACGCTCAAAGTCGATCTGGAAATGGTGGCTAAGATCCGGGAAGAAGGTCTTCAGCGATCTCAGGTCGCAGATATAACCTCATATATGACCGATGTCCTGGGTGCACGTTTGACCTTGTCTCAGGATATGAAGCGTGCACAGGCTTGGGCCGTGGAGAAAATGAGGGAGATCGGTCTCGAAAATGTGAATATCGAACCTTTCATGGAGTACGGAGTTGCTTGGGATAATGAATATTTTTCGCTGCATCTTTTAGAGCCGGATTATCAACCGATGGTGGGTTTTCCTTTAACCCATACACCGGGTACATCCGGGAAGATCTTCTGCCCGGTCGTTATTGCTGACATCCAAACCCGAGCGGATCTTGAGAAACTGCGAGGCAGGCTGCAAGGTGCGGCTGTCTTGGGAACTCCTCCGGTTGTTTATGACCTGGAGCGCATGGCGCAGGCTACTCCGCGCAGATCGGAAGAAGATCTGAAGCAGCTTGAAAAGGATGCCATACCGAGGGACAGACGGCGTGGTGCCTCTCCCTCTCCTAAAAATCCCGATCTCCTCAAGGCCGAAGAGAAGATCGAATTTTTTAGATCGGAAGGTGTGTTGGCTGTCTTGGAATGCCGGAGCGGGCGCCCCGGATTGGTGAGGGGCTTTGCCCGACCTGGAACCAAGGAAGACAAATGGTCTCGTGAAGCAAGCTTAGCTTCGTTGCCGATCATCGCAGTCACTCCGGAGCACTACAACCGGATGTACCGCATCCGGAAACGAGATCTCCCGGTTCGGGTCGAGATCGAGATACGTAACCGCATCGGTGAACAGGTTGAAAAGGCAAACAATGTGTTGGGCGAGATCCCGGGTGGTGACCTCGCCGATGAGATTGTAATGATGGGCGCCCACTTCGATACCTGGCACGCCAGTCCCAATGCCTCGGATAATACCTCAGGCTGTGCGGTTGCCCTGGAGGCTGCCCGCATCCTGATGGCGGTTGGTGCCAAGCCGCGTCGGACGATCCGCGTGGCTTTTTGGGGAGGAGAAGAGCAGGGGATACACGGCTCCCGGGAATACGTCTACAAACACTTCGGAAACCCGGCAGAGCCCAAGATCGGAGTTAAACCCGGCTATCAGAAATTCTCGGTTTACTTTAATCAGGATTATGGTGCCGGCGCATTCCGTGGGATCTGGCTCCAAGGGAATGAACATGCGCGGCGTTTTTTCGAGTCCTGGATGCTGCCTTTGCGGGATCTGGGTTTTACCGCCATCTCGATCCAAAGCGTAGGCAGCACAGATCATGTGCCCTTCGACCGTGCCGGTTTGCCGGGATTTCAGTTCATCCAAGATCGCATCCCCGGGACCGCCGGCCACACCAATTTGGATTTCTTCGATACGCTGCAGGAAGACGATCTGATGAAAAATGCCGTGATTATGGCTGCTTTGGTTTACCATGCGGCCATGTGTGATGAGCGTATGCCCAGGAAAAAATCGCCTGACAAGGAAGATAGCTTGTGATATACATCGGAAATGCTGCTGCATAGCATTCCAAGATTATAGAACTATGATAGGAGAAAATGCATGAATCTAAGGAAAGTGTTAGGAGTTTCGATATTCTTGATCTGCATGATGACTTTAGTCACCGCTGAAGAGGCCCCTTCATATGAAAAGGCTTTGCAATCTATCAATAAGAATTCGGTAAGGATCGATGGGCAGGTTGTAAACTACACCATTACCTCCGGGACAATGCCTATCCGGGATGAAAAAGGTGTACAGGATGCTTATATCTTCTACATCGCTTACACCAAGGATGGTGTGTCCGACACCACTCAAAGGCCGGTGACATTCTCTTTCAATGGAGGGCCGGGCTCTTCTTCGGTCTGGATGCACATGGCTTTCCTGGGGCCTCGCAAAGTGCTTTATGACGACGAGGGCTTTATGCTGCAGCCTCCTTACGAGGTGGTGGATAACGAATATTCCATCCTGGATGAGACCGACCTCGTGTTCATCGATCCGGTTGCCACCGGTTACAGCCGGATGCTGCCCGGGAAACCTCCCCATAAATATCATGGTATTATGGAGGATATCCGATCGGTGGCAGAGTTTATACGTCTTTATGTGTCCCGCAATGAACGCTGGGGTTCACCCAAATTCGTGATCGGAGAGAGCTATGGGACGACCCGGGCTTCGGGTTTGACGGGGTATCTCCTGAGTGCGCACCGCATGTACATAAACGGCACGATCCTGGTTTCCATGACAGGATTGGGCGTGGAGAAAGGCTCGGACCACGCATACATGGTCATCTTACCGCACTATGCAGCCACAGCCTGGTATCACAAGGCGCTATCTTCCGATATGCAGGCAAAACCGCTCCGTATATTATTAGACGAAGCAGAAGCTTTTGCCACAGGAGAATATGCTTCAGCTCTGTCCAAAGGAGGTTGGCAATCTACTTCTGAACGGGATGCCGTGGCAGCGAAGATGGCAAAATTCACCGGGCTTTCGGTTGAATATGTTAAAAACTCGAATCTGCGCGTGGAGAGGCAGCGCTTCCGCAAGGAACTGCTCCGTTCGCGGGGACTGACCGTAGGGCGCCTTGACAGCCGCTATACCGGAACCGATCGAGATTCTGCTGGTGAAGACATTGAGTTCGACCCGGCTATGGCCAACTGGAACGGACCTTTTACCGGAGCCGTTAACCGCTATTTCGAAGAGGAGCTGAAGATTCATACCGATATGCCCTACAATATCTTTGGGAATGTCCGGCCTTGGAAAGGACGGAGGGAAGTCAATGTCGGGGAGATGCTGCGCCGGGCGCTGCTTGAAAATCCCTTTCTCAGAGTATTTGTTCTCGAGGGATACTATGATGGGGCCTGCGACTATTTTGGAGCGCAGTATACCATGTCGCACCTGGACCTGACAGGCAAGCTCCAAGAGCGTATCTCCTTCGTATTTTATGAATCGGGGCATATGATGTATATCCATCTCCCCTCATTACAGAAGAGCAAACAAGATCTTACTGATTTTATCCGTTCTGCCTGTCCGAAAAAGTAAACCAGCCCAAAATAAGGAATTCTCTATCCGTAACCTTTAATAACTTTTCAGAGAAGTGTCATTTTGTTAAGATGGGATGTCTGAATTATGAGAAGCCCTAAAACGTATCTTGTCCTGCTTCTATTGCCTATTCTGTGTTTGTTGTCGCCATCGGCCTGTCGTCAAAAACCGGAGCAAGGAAGCCGGATGATCCGATTGATCGACACTTTCGACAAAAGCAATATCCTGAATTCCCCCTTGGAACACCTAAAAGATAATTTCGAGTTTGTGGATGAAGATCTCTCCGAGCATTGGCAGGAGATGAAGGGATTGTCTGATCAGGAAACCAAAGTTTGGGCCGCGGTTCCGGATTTTAAGATCCTGGGATATGATGAGGCCAAGCTGCCGGAAGGGATGTCTCTCGTTTTTGATGGCCAAGACTTGAGTTTTTACCCGCATGGGAGGAAAGACGAAGCCACTTGGAAATGGAAAAGAGGGGCGCTGGTCCTTCCAGCCATAGAATTGAAAAATTATAAACGAAAACTGAAATGCTCGGTGATCAATTCCCAAAAACCTGTGGAGTTTGAACATGTGTTCCCTGGAGGAGCAGTCGAGTTTGTCATCTATGTAAAAAAGGCCCAGGCTCGGACACCGGACAGCAGGCTGGAGCTCTCCTTAGACGGCCGAAAGGTCCAGTCCCTGGAGATCCGTTCCACGGATTATGAGAGAATAGGCTTTAAGATCGAAGTCGATGCAAATAACTATGCCGTTGGATTGTCCACCTCTAAAGGGGTACTTCATGTAAAAAATGTCGTGATTTATGCGGCGCATGATTTGATCCTGCTTTCTCTCCCCCATAGCGAGACGCTTCGCCCGGATATGGGGAAATCTATACTCCATTATCCCGCACAAAAAATGAAGGCCTCGTCCCGGAGCCCCTACTCGGAGGAGTATCTTGTCTCCTTATTGAAGGAGGACGTTATCTCCTCAATCCCGGACTTGGGTGTTACCTCTGACCTTCTCCACATTAAGAAAAAATTGGTATTCGAGGATGTTGCCCTGAACTCTCTGCTTGCGCCCCCAACAAGTGAATTCAGATTCGTGCTTGATATTCCGGCTGACGCATCCCTGGAATTCGGCTACGGGATTTTGGAAAACAGCTGGGAGGCCGATTCCGGCCCAGTGGATTTCGAAGTCTTCGTGAAGGATTTAGGGACGCCACAGCAAATTTTTTCTAGCACCTTGTTCCCCGCAGAGAATGAGGAACACCGGCATGTAAATTATGAGAAGATCGATATCTCCGGATACGCAGGGAAAAAAGTGGCTGTCCAGTGTATCACCAAGCTCCCTGCTTCCCAAAACCACAGCAGTGCCGGACCGGCTCCACTCGCTTTTTGGCACAATCCGGTTGTATTTTCTAAAACAACGACAGCAGAGAAGCAAGGAGAGAATGAGTTCAATGTTATTCTCATTTCTCTGGATACCCTCCGTTGGGACAGGTTGGGCTGCTATGGCTACGAACGGGAAACATCTCCTCACATCGATGCACTGGCTGAAGACTGTGTGCAATTTTCCTATTGTTTCGCCCAATCGAACTGGACGCTTCCCTCGCATGTCTCTATGCTGACGTCTTTAAATAGCCGCCGGCATCAGGTATATCTCGCGCATGAGAAAATGAGCCCCTCTCTGCTAACGATCGCCGACATCCTGCGTGTGCATGGATTTTACAATGGAGGCATCACCGGGGGGGGGTATGTCAGCGAAAAATTCGGGTTCTCTAAGGGCTTTGATGACTATAAGGGAGAACGATATGTATTTCATTCGGAAAACGAAGCCGAAGAGTTGGGCTTTGAAACCGTAGATTGGGTGGAAAAAAACGCGGACAAGAGATTCTTTCTTTTCTTACACACATATCAGATCCACGATCCTTACTACAATCATCCCGGGATCACCGATGAGTTTGTAGAGGGAGAAGTGTCCTGGCAAAGCATGCCCATCGCCTCCTTCCTGCGTAACCAGGACAAAAAACGGAAGTATGAGTTCTCTGAAAAAGAACAGCAGGACATCGTCGCTCTTTACGACGGCGAGATCAGATATACGGATAAATACCTCATCGCACCCCTGCTTAAGAAACTGAAAGATCTGGGATTGTATGACAATACGCTGATAGTACTCACCAGTGACCACGGAGAAGAGTTTTTAGACCATGGCAGCTGGCTGCACGCTCACACGCTCTACAATGAACTGATCAGGGTTCCTCTGCTCATAAAATATCCAAGATCAAAGAATAAGGGGAAACGCATCGATACCATCGTACGCTCGATCGATATCGTCCCCACTATCCTGGAAGCGGCAGGCATCGATCCCTCGCCCTTCGATATGGATGGTAAATCCCTCCAAAAAATCGTCCAAGGAAAAGAGGCTCGGAATCGTGTTTTCTTTAGCGATTTTTCTCACAAAGGCTCTTCTGACCTCCGGCCCAGCATGGTCTGCACCAACCGAGACTTTTTTAAATTGATCCTCAACCGCAAACCTTCTCCTCCCAAAACCTTTATGTTCGAGATGGTGGAAGATGTGCGTGAAACTCAAAACCTGGAAAAAGCTGAGGCGGCCCGCCTGCGTCAAATGTTCCAAAGCATCCTGGACTATTATGACAATTTTAAAGAAGTCATCATTAAAAGCGATCAGGTGATCATGGACTCAGCCCTGGAGGAAAGGCTTAAGGCTTTGGGATACATTCGCTGATATCATGAAACGATTTCCTACACTGCCCACCGCGCTTGTATTCCTGATATTTATCTTCTTGTTCAAGGGCTGCCGCCCCACGGAGTCTCGAAATTTTACGACCTACAGATTCCTGGATCACCTCGGAAGTCAGCATGTAGTGCGCTTGCCGGCTACTTTATCAGAATATGAAAAGATTCCCGGAATTCATGATCTTGGTGTTTCTTCTGAGTTATCCGATATCAAAAAAAAACTGATCTTTCAAGATCTTTCACTCAATGCTATCTTGGCACCTCCTGAGAGTGAGTTCAGATTTGAAGTAACTGTTCCAGATGGAGGGATCCTGGAACTTGGTTTTGGTGTTATGGAAAAAAGCTGGGGAAATCCCTCCGAAGGTGTCGAATTCAAAATCGTTCTGGGGCAGCAGGGTAGGCAGCAGACGCTTTTAGCTGAAACGCTTGTTCCTTCCAGGATTAAAGAACATAAAAGGCTTTTCAAACAAAAGATCGACCTCTCGGCATACGCCGGTGAAAAAAAGACCATTTCGCTTGTAACCAAAGCTGCCGGAGTGGTAGAAAAGGCCCGCCCCCTCCCTAAGGATATTGCCTTCTGGTTCAATCCCGTGATCTATTCCCCCAGATCAGAGACTCTACCCTGGGATGGGCAAGAATGCAACATCATCCTGATCTCGATCGATACCCTGCGTTGGGACCGTTTGGGCTGTTATGGCTATGAAGGTGATATCTCTCCGCATATCGATAGCCTAGCGGCGGATGGTGTCCAATTTCAGCACTGTTATGTTCAGTCCAATTGGACGCTTCCTTCCCATGTCTCCTTATTTACCTCGCTGAACAGCTACCGGCATCAGGTTTATATGGGGAATGAGAAGATGAGCCCCTCTCTTATCACCATAGCGGACGTGCTGAGAGCCCACGATTATTTCTGCAGCGGGATAACAGGGGGAGGGTATGTAGGGGAACAGTTTGGCTTCTCCAAAGGCTTTGATCTATACAAAAGCAAACAATATAAACTTCACCCGGCCAAAGATGAAGCACAGGCGCTGTGGAAAGATACTTCGGATTGGTTGGAAAACAATCAGGATAAAAAATTCTTTCTCTTCCTGCATACATATCAGGTGCATACACCCTATTATTATCATGAGGGTATCACGGAGGGCTTTGCGCAGGGAGATTTGAGCTGGGAACAGATCCATCTGGCCGAGTTTCTGAGAGAACAACCGGAAAAACGCCGCTACCCGTTCACAGAAAAGGAAAAAAGCGATATTGTCGCTCTCTATGACGGAGAAGTAAAATATACGGATGAATTCCTTATAAAACCCCTGGTCCAAAGGCTGAAAGACCTGAATCTGTATGATCGGACCATGATCGTGTTCACGTCCGACCATGGAGAAGAGTTATTGGATCACAACAGTTGGCTGCATTCCCATACTTTATATGATGAATTGATCAGAGTCCCCCTCATCATCAAATATCCCGCATCGGAACATGCTGGAGTAAAGAGAGCGCCGATCGTCAGGTCCATCGATATCATGCCCACTCTGCTCAATATGGTGGGGATCGACACGGCACCCTTTGATTTGGAGGGAGCATCTCTACTGGATATCGTCCAGGGAAAAGAGAAAAACAACCGAACCTTTATGAGTGACTTTACACGTCAAGGTTCGGCTGAGGTCAGGCCGAGAATGGTCTGTACCAATCAGGATTTTTTCAAACTGATCGTTGTGCGGAAACCTTCTCCCACAAAATTTCATCTTTATGACATTGCTCAAGATCCTCACGAATCAACTCGAATCGATGACACTCACCTCGATCTGGTAAAAAGTTTGTTTCAAGGGATCCTCGCTTATTATGCAGATTTTAAGGAAGTTCCGGTTAAAAGTGACCAGGTCGTTATGGACAAGGCGCTGGAAGAAAGACTGAAGGCACTGGGTTATATACGTTAATAACAAGGGATTGAACAAGCAGACGAAAACTCACATCCTTATCCTAGCAGCCTATCTGCTTGTGACCTTGGTGTTCACTTATCCCCTGGGGATTCATCTCAATTCGCATATTCCCGCCTATGGCAAAGGCGGCGATGCCCACAGTTTTATCTGGAACAGTTGGAACTTCAAGCAGATGCTGGAGAGTGGAACCGGCTCCCCTTTAACCACTTCTTATCTTTTGATGCCTTTTCAACCCAATCTCAGTTTTCATACCTACACTCTGTTCCGCAATATGCTGGTATTTTTGTTGTCCTGGTTTTTCCCATTCATCACTTCGTTCAATCTGGTCACACTCTTCATGTTCGTCGCTTCCGGTTTTGGAGCTTATCTCTTGACCCTCCGTTTCTGCCGGAATTCTTTTGCCGCTTTTATCTCTGGGGTGATCTTCAGCTTTGCACCTTTCAAGTTGGCACGGTTGATGGCGCATTATAATTTTGTGGATTCGGCTTGCCTGCCTTTTTTTGTCCTGCTGCTTTTTCTGGCTTTTGAGAAAAAAAAGATAGGATATGCGGCTGGCGCCGGGATCTTATTGGCCTTGATCGGGTACAGCAGCTATTACTACCTCATATTCACTTTGGTGTTTTTGGTGCTTTTGTTTCTGTACAGTTTGTTTACCAAGGAGGCAAAGGAGCTTTATGGTATCTCATCCGATGGCGCAGAAAAAGCTACGAGTTTCCGTGAGCGCTTCGCATCTTTCTTCCAAGAGAAATTCTTTTTTCAGTTGGGGATCACGGGATTGGTATCGGTTGTGCTTTTCTCTCCGATCTTGCTGAATATCTTTAAATATGAAAAAGACTATCTCGTGGAAAAAAAGGTTTTTGGTAAATCCCCTGATCTGTTGCAGTTTGTCACTCCCGCGCCCAAATCACTGCTGAACACATATCTGATCAAGGCGGAGGACTACGGCACAGAAAAGGTGATCTTTTTAGGTTTTGTTGTGATCTTGTTGACATTGTATTCGCTTTTCCTGATTCGTGGTAGACCAAACTTGAGGTTTTGGTGGGGGACCGCTCTGATCTTTCTGCTGTTGTCTCTTGGATCTGAACTTATCATTGGCGGCCAAAGGATTTTAGGCCTGCCTTATCAACTGCTGCATTCCCTGCCGATCTTATCCGGTGCTCGGAATCCCTCCCGGTACATTATCTTTGCTATGCTGGCCTTGGGAATACTCTCCGCCTTTTCTCTTGAGAATATTCACCTATTGCTGAAAAAAGTCAAATTTCACCGGATTCTAGTGCCAATGGTATCCGTTCTCTGTCTGATATTGATCTGTGGTGAGTATTTAACTGCCCCTTTAAGGATGTTTGACCTCACTCCACATGATTTTTACCAAACCATCGCTGCCGATGATGACCGCTATTCTCTGCTGGAGATCCCCTTTTCGATATCGGGCAAAGGGAAATCCTTTGGTTTAAAGGAACGGTTGGGTTTGTACCAGTACTACCAGACCGTGCACAAAAAAAACCTGGCCAGCGGATGGTTGGCCAACCTTCCCAATAAGATCTTCGCTTATTACCGTAAAAACGAGTTTATTCAAAAGATCTGTTATTTGCAGGAAAAACAAGGGGTGATACCGGAACAGACCTGGGACCACTTGCTAAAACCGGATCCAGTATTGAAGGAATTTATGACCGGTTTCAATATAAAATACATTCTTATACATCGTGGGGCCGTTAAGGCAGAGGCTATCGACAACTTGACACGGTATTTCTCAGAGCAGTTGTCCGGATTTACAAATTATACCATCCGGAGAAGGGAAGGGATCATCCGTTTTACTCTCATGGATGATCTTCCTGAGCCTCCTCTTGGAGAAGATCTCCTGCGTCCAAATAAAGATGTTTTGTTGACCGAAGGTTGGTCAAAATGGACGCAGTATCGGGGGGCCTCAGGTAGATGGGGAGTGAAGAACAAGCTGGTACTTCTGTTTGCTTCCCCCCGGCAAGAAGGATATCGGTTGAGTCTGGATCTTGAACTGCCAGGTTTTTTTCAGAAAAAGCGCCAAATTCTGGATATCAGCCTGAATTCGCAAAAAATCTCTCAGGTCGAATTAATAGGCAGAATGGAAAAAGATATCGCCATTGAGCCGGAGTTCCTTGCCATGGGTACAAATGTGCTTACACTGGAACTGAAAAACATGGAAGGCATAAAAATAGATGCAAACCATCACTACCGCATCGGCGCAACGGACCAGTATGCTCCGGTGGATATTCAGGCTGTCAGCCTTTCCCGGCGGCTACCTTTTGAGGGCCGGATCATGTTCCCAGGTTTGAGGATCGGAAACCCAGCGCAACGATATCCCCTGAAGGGAGGGTACAATATTTTTGTTGTTGATGAGATCAGCGGCCGGGTTCTTGAGTCCACGAACTTCATGACAAATACCTCAACGAACGAGGCCGAGAATATGGCTGTATATTTAGATTCCCTCCAAATAGGTCGGATCGTCATCGCTCTGACTTGGGATGATGCCTCCCGGCAACTCACCGAAAATGCCGTGAAGGCATTGGGATCTATTGGTGCGATTGAAGATATCAGGGAACATCCGTCAGCCTGTCATGCTGTGATCGGTGTCAAGGGGGCTTCCCCGGGTGAAGCGATGGAAAAGGTAGATGCTTACACTTCCGTTTTGGATCTGGGGAATTATTCAAATGCCGAAAAAGTGGGAATCTGGTTTCACCGGATCGAGCTGAAGATAAAAAAGCCAGAGTGACCTCTCAGCTACACCGGCATAATCTATAAAATCTTGCTCATGATATTCCGGAAACGCGTTTTGCTGATCTGGTGATCGGCGAGCAGCTGTTTTCCGTAGCCCTTTCTCTGATACTGTTTGAGATGGGTCCAGATGCAGTGTATAACCATGTAATCCTCAGCCTCGATCCCTCGCCAAGCATACTTACCAGGAATATATTCAATAAATCCGAACTGCCGGTTGTCTTCTGTAAACATCACTTGAGAGCCCAAACCTTTTCGGAAGTGGGTTTTTAACCACCCGCTTTTTTCAATATGTCCCTGATGTTGAATGTTTTTTATCCCACAGCAGGGCATTCCCGTCAGATTATCCGGCGTTACTTCTGTCATTGTCATCTTTTCAGACATTTTTCCTCCCCAAGGATATGTCCTGATTTCAATATCTACCCAATAAAGGTCTTTTCCTTATACTTACATCTCCTGCACAAAATCCACAAACAAACAATAGCGTAATCGGGTCGATTTTGCTATAGACAAAACTTCCACAATTTCGACTGTTAGATTGAAATTTTTGCAGGAATGCGTCACAATTTATGACTGAACCGGGAATATGATTTAACCGATTGAAAAAATGCGTGCAGTGAACCCTCTTATTTTAGCTTTAGTCTTGTGCTTTATTAATGTGGGGGCGACCTCTCTGCTCAGCTTTGAACTTTCTGCTGCGACCGAGCCAGCTCAAGAGTTGTCCAGAGTCGAGAGATGGAAAGAAGACATAGACCAATTGGCGCTGGAGCTTCCCGATAAACATAAAGACCTTTTTCATGTTCGTGCCCGTTCAGATTTCGAATCCGATATCTCCCAACTGAAAAGTTCACTCAACAAGGTGACGGATCCAGAGGTGATATTTAGCCTATCCAAGATCGTGGCTGCTTTTGGAGACGCTCACACCACTTTAGGATATCGGCCGCGCTATGCTTTTCCTATGTCCTTGTACTGGTTCAAAGAAGGCATCTTTTGTTTGAATGTTTTGCAGGAACACCAGAGTATTCTCGACTGCCGTCTTTTGGCGGTCGGGAAAAAACCTTTGGATCGGGTTATTGCAACTCTCTCTCAGGTCGTCGCTCACGAAAACCCAAGCCAGCTCAAACAATTTATCCCAAATTACCTTGTCTATGCCGAGTTTCTCTGTGGAGCCGGAATAATTTCAGAACAGGAAAAGGCTGTGTTTACTTTTGAGGACAAACAAGGACGACGGTTTGAGATCGAGCTTCACTCCATCAGCATGAAATCCGGCTTCCGTCCTGTTTCCAGCCCACGACCGGCGACACCTCCGCCTCTGTACCGCAAATATCAAAGGGCGATATATGCTTTTGAGTATTTGGAGCAAGAGAAAATTCTTTATGTGGCCTACAATTCTTGCCGAATGCGCAAAGATAAGCCTTTCCCAGTTTTCATTGAAGAGGTTTTTGCATGCGCTGACCAGAATCCGGTCGAACGGTTTATAATCGATATCCGCAACAATGGGGGAGGGAATTCCAACATATTTGCTCCCATGCTCCAGGAACTAAAAAAACGAGAAGCTCTCAACCACAAAGATCGGCTGTTTGTTATTATTGGGCGCAGGACCTTCTCCTCGGCGGTACTCAATGCCATCCAGCTTCGCAATCAAACCCAGGCTGTCTTTGTCGGGGAACCTTCCGGGGGGCGTCCAAATCACTTTGGTGAGGTCCGGATGTTTATGCTCAAACACAGCCGGCTTCCCGTAACCTATTCAACCAAATACTTCACAACCTCTCGAGAGGATACCGATTCGTTTTATCCGGATATCCCGGTGGAATTGTCAATCCAGGATTTCTTGAATCACCACGATCCTGTAATTGAGAAAATCTTAACTGAGAGTCCTGGGAATAGGATCTTATGAAACAGCAGAAAAATCGCAGTCAGCTCATTGAGGAATTGGCAGAAGTTCGCAGTCAGAACGCGGACCTTCAAAAGGCTCTTACCAAAACTAAACGCCTTTTGAAAGAATCCCAAACCTCCGAGAACAGATGGAGAAAGCTTATCAAAGGTTTTCCTGAACGGATCCTTATTGTGGATAAAAAAGGAACAGTGATCTTCCTTAACCGCACGGGTCCTGGCCGAACCATTAAAGAAGTTCTCGGTACAAATATCATGGACTACCTTCCGGTTGAAGAACAAATAAGAATCAAAGACGTTCTGGGAAAGGTATTCAAGACGGGTATGAGCTTGAGTTATCGTGGCTATTTCACAAATAAGGATGGAAGCGAGTCTTGGTATGAAAGTCAGGCCATCCCACTCAACAACAAAGGAAAAACTGAGCAGGTGCTCTTCCTTGTTACCGACATAACGGAAAGCATGAAGGCCGATATTGCTTTGCAGGAAAGTGAGCAGAAATTTCGCACCTTGGCTGAAGAGTCTCCAAATATGATCTTCATAAATAAAAAGGGGCGTATTGTCTATGTCAACCCCCGGTGTGAAGAGCTCTTGGGATATTCCAAGAGCGAATTCCTTGCATATGATTTTGATTTTCGCTGCCTCATTTCTCCCGAATTTCACGATTCGATAGCGGACAATATGACGAAACACCTGCGTGGTGAGGATGTTCCTTCGGAAGAATATGCCCTTCTGACAAAAACAGGAAAAAGAATAGAAGATATCCTTACAACCAGACTGATTCGCTATGAAAATGAATCTGCTATTTTGGGGATTGTGACCGATATCACACATCGTAAAAAAGCGGAGAAAGAACTCAAGGCGGATTTTGATATCCTCGAACAGAAGGTTAATGAGCGAACGGTTGAACTCAGCGACTCCAATCTCAAGTTGATGTTTGAAATAGAGGAACGCAAACGCATCGAAAAGGCTTTGCGCAGCAGTGAAGAAAAACTCCGCAGCATACTTGAATCTTCTCCTGATGCTATAACCATGACGGATGAGAATGCGGTTATCGTGGAGTGCAACCAAGCCACTCTTGATCTCCATGGTATCTCAAAAAAAGAAGACCTGATCGGAACAGCGTCCTATGACCTAATCGCACCTCGGGATCGCAAGCGGGCGGTAGAAAATTTAAGGAGGACGATAAAGTACGGTGTTGTTATGAACGTGGAATATTCCTTTCTCAAAAAGGATGGAAACGAAGTGCCTGCTGAGCTTTCTGCCAGTGTGATCAAAGATAGTGGGGGAAGGTTGGTTGGATTTGTCGCAGTTATCAAAGACATTAGTGTGAGAAAGAAGGCCGAAAATGCTTTAATCGCTTCAAAAGCGCTGCTCAAAGTCCGGACAGAAGAGCTCGAAGAGAAAAACATTGCCTTAAGAGAAATCATTGCACAGATCGAAATGGAAAAGCGAAGGATGCGTGAAGACATCATGACCAATGTGAGTGCGGTGGTATCGCCGATACTCGAGAATCTTAGTCACTTTCCAGAATCCAAAATATATGTCGGACTGCTTAAGCATCATCTCGACAGGCTGACCTCATCTTTTGGTGCACGCATAACTGATAAAGACGTCGGACTTACACCTAGAGAAATCGAACTTTGCAATATGATCAAGGGTGGACTTTCCAGTAAAGAGATCTCTCAGCTGCTGAATATTTCATTGACGACGGTGGAAAGACACAGAAAAAACATACGCAAGAAATTAAATATCACGAATAAGAATGTGAACTTAGCGGGATATCTGCAAAGACTGCAATGACGACTTCTCGAGTAAATGGGTATATAGAATACCCATACAGTACCCATTATTTCCCGGTTGAACATTTATATAAGATTTAATATATTTTTATTAGATTATTTATTTGGGGGATTGAGGGAAGGAAAGCTGCCGGCTGTGTCAGCAAAAGGGGGGTTGATGATGGGAACCAAAAAGGTGGGGGCTCCTTCCAGCCGGCAAAAAAGAGCCAATACTATTTTATCTTAAAGAAAATCTTTGTCAAGTTTTTTTCTATACAAGTAATCATCCTCAGATACACTCCCACCGAGTTAAAGATCATTTAAGGCTAAATCCTCCGATGTCGCTCAATTCATCCCCAAATTCTATGTAACATACGCATCTATGCATCAACCACGGTTTTGGGGATGCTTCCTCTATAAAACACGATATATATTACAAATCATTCTATTCAAAACAACCATTCTACCTATTGTTCTAAAAAGCTCATCTGGTTTCATAAAAATATCTCCTGAATTGTTAAATATTTCTTGAAATCATTTGAAGAAAGTATTGGATATGAGATAATTAAAATAATAAATTTAGAAGGAGGTAGGGATGAAATCGTTATCGAGGTTTTATACTTGGCTGGCAGTCTTGCTGTTGATTGTGACATTGGGAACTCCCTATATGGAGGCGCAGGAGAACATCACTTCCCCAGACGAATATTTCGGATTTCAGCTTGGCAGTGACCGCAACATCGCACGATGGGATAAGATCGTTGCCTATTACCAGATGTTGGGGACGCAGAGTGATAAACTCAAGGTCATTGATATGGGGCCTTCGACCATGGGGAATCCCTTCTTATTAGTGATCATCTCCTCCCCGGATAACCTTGCCAATTTGGACCGTTTGCAGGAAATGAATGCCAAACTCAGTGATCCTCGAGGCATTGCCGAAGCTGAAATAAATAAACTGGTAAAAGAAGGTAAAGCGGTCATTTGCCAGTCTATGAGCCTGCATGCGACCGAGATCGGGGGAGCACAGATGGCACCCGAATTGACCTATGATCTTTTAACCCGAACGGATGAAGAAACTCAACGGATACTGAACAACGTGATCTTTTTTTTGATCCCAAGCTTCAATCCTGATGGACAGATCATGGTGACGGATTGGTACTATAAAACTAAGGGCACCGATTTCGAGGGCACAAATCTTCCCTGGCTCTATCATAAATATGCCGGGCACGATAACAACCGCGATGGCGATTTTATAAACCTGGTCGAGTCCGTATACGCGGCTAAGATCATGTATCGCGACTGGGTGCCACAAGCTTACATCGATCATCACCACATGGGCAGTTATGGAGCGCGTTTTTATGTGCCTCCCTATGGAGAACCCATGAGGCCGTATGCCGATCCGCTTATCTGGCGGGAACATGCCTGGTACGGGGCGCATATCGCCTATAAACTGGAGGAAAAGGGAAAAGCTGGTATCCTCAATGCCGCCCAGTACCCGGGGTGGGGACATTTCGGCTGGCATTGGATCACACCCTTCCATAACATTGCCGGTATGCTTACTGAGTCAGCCAGTGCAAAATTGGCAACTCCACTTTTTATACACCCAGAGCAGCTGCGGGGAGGCGCACGCCAGTTTCCCAGGTATGAGGCCCAGACCACCTTCCCCAATCCCTGGGAGGGGGGATGGTGGCGGCTGCGCGACATCGTTGAGCAGAAAAAAATCTCGGCCTGGGCCTTACTCGATCTTGCGGCCAGGAACAAAGAGACCGTCCTCCGGAACGCCTACCTGAAAGCCAAAAGACAAAGCGAGCGGGGGGCATCCGGTAGTCCTAGGGGATATGTGGTTCCTTTTGTTCAGCATGATCCTCTGACCGCATACAAAATGATCAACACACTGCTGTTGTCTGGGATTGAGATAAAACAAGCGCACACTGGTTTCACGGTGGCAGGTGTGACCTATCCCACGGGTTCCTTTTTTATTACTTTGGCACAACCGAAGATGGGTTTGATCCGCAACCTCCTGGGACGCACTTTTTATGCAGACAATGATTGGACACGAGATAAAAACGGCATTCCACTGCGGCCCTATGATCTGGCTACCCACACTATGTATGAATTTATGGGAGTCCGGGTGGATCCTGTCGAAATGGAGGCCGAGGGAGATTTTCAAGTCTTGACCGATCAACTTCCCATCTCCGGGAAGGTAAATTCCGGAGGCGAGGGCTATGTCTTGGATGGAAGATTGAACGCTAGTTTTAAGGCTGTGAACCTTCTCCTGGACAAAGGCATTGAAGTGCATCGAGTGGACAAGGCAGCCCAAGGACTGCTTCCAGGTGATTTCTTCGTTTTAAACGGCCCTCAAGCCGTTTTAGAGGATGTTGCCAAAGAAACCGGAGTGGACCTTAAACTCCTTCCTAAACGGCCCCAGCAGGGGATCCACCAAGTAAAAGGCATGCGTTTGGGAATGTACCAGCGCTACTGGGGTGGGAATATGGATGAAGGTTGGACGCGACTTGTCCTCGAGCAGTTTGCCTTTCCTTATACCTCCTTGAAGGATGCTGAAATAAAAAAGGGAAACCTCAATAAGAAGTATGATGTCATCATCCTTCCCAGCGACTCTACCGGCATGATTTTAGGAGAGATCCCTGCGGCTTACAGGCGCTATGTGCCTACGGAATTTCCACCGGAATACAGAAGCGGTATCGGACAAGAAGGCATCGCTGCTTTGAAGGCTTTTGTCAGGGCGGGAGGGACCTTGATCACCTTGGGAGAGGCAGGTAGCTTCGCTATAGAGAAATTCGGATTAAACATCCGCAGTGTCTTGGATAATCTCAAGCCTGAGGAATTTTTCTGTGCAGGTTCTACCCTCAAGGTCAAGTTCGACAACCAACACCCTCTGGCTTACGGGATGCCGAGCGAAGGCTATGTGGTATTTTATGGCAGCCAGGCTTATGCCATCAATCCCGGACAGCACAACGAAAGCTATGACTCTGTCGTCCGTTTTAAGAAGAACGATATTCTCCAAAGCGGTTGGCTGATAGGAGAGGAGCATCTGGTTAATAAACCAGCGCTGGTGACGGCTTCATTCGGAAAGGGACGGTTGATCCTTTATGGCTTCCGCACCCAGCACCGGAGTCAGGCGCACGGCACTTTTAAACTACTCTTCAATGCCTTGATTCGATGAGATTTGCAGAATCTCAGGCGGCGCGGGCGGACGGGATTCCGCTTAGACTTGGACTAGCGCCAATCTTTAGAAGCGAAAATGTGTAAATGTCCCGATGATAAGGGCGGAGCTGAACCGAATTACCTTGAAATTAGCATTATTTCAGCCCGCGACTGCCCGGCTTAACCGCTGTGCTTCCGGCTTGGCATAAGGGACAGGCCTCGGGCTGTAAATTGTGCACTTCCATCTGGAAGAGAGAGAAGTAGGGGACTCCGAATTCAGCCTTGCCTCCGCTCCGGTCTACCACAGATGTGACCGCCACCACTTCGCCTCCAGCGGCTTCCGCTGCTAGAAGGACTTCTTTCACTGAACCACCAGTGGTGGTGACATCTTCGGCTAAAAGGACACGCTCGCCAGGCGAGATCTGAAAGCCTCGCCGTAGGGTCATTTTGCCCTCCACCCGTTCCGCGAAGATCGAGCGTATGCATAATAATCGAGCGATCTCCTGACCGAATACGATCCCTCCTACCGCCGGGGAAACCACCACATCGATTTTATCATCTTGGAAATGTGCTGCCGTTTCACGGCAAAGGATTTCTGCATGCCAGGGGTACTGGAAGACGAGAGCGCATTGAAAATAGGCATCACTGTGAAGGCCGGAGGTGAGAATAAAGTGCCCTTGGAGCAGGGCGCCGCTGTCTTTAAATATCTTGAGTATATCTTCACGCATAAGAGTCATGGCGGTTCCTCCTCAGCTCAATTTCCGATTACGATCTTTTTGGAAACCACACCGCCGCGGGTGGAGGTGTATTTAAGCGTGCATTCTGTTTGTTGGATATCGATCAGTTTCAGCTTGAAAAAGACTATGACTTTGTCATTGCCTGGGATTCGGCCGATCTCGACGTAGGGACGGTTTCCCTTGGGATTGATAATCTTGACCTTGGCTTTTTCCGGTTCTTCGCTAGTTTGTCCCTGAGGAGGCCCTCCGTACATCCCTCCGAATCTACCTCTTTGCGGGGGCGGTGGAAGTATTCCCTCCGGGAACTCGAGGGTGATCCTGTCCGGCTGTACGATCTTCACAAGTTGAGCCTGTTTAAGCGCGGTTGGCAAAAAGCCCCGATTTTTAACCTCAACCTCAATGGTGAATTCTCCGTTTTTCTCAGTGATTTTAGGCTCGGACATTACGATATGGGGTAAACTTGCAGCCAACATCAAGTTGAACCGGGCTTCCTTGATAGCCCACTCTTCCAATAATTCTGGTGGAGGGTTCTGACGGTAGAATTTGCCGTCCCAGCCTCCTACTTCGACCTCTCCGTATTGGGGATGATTGACCGCTGTCCATTCCTGAAAACGGGTTACGGACAGCTCTTTATCGTTGTATTGGAGTCGATCCCACTCCTCCGTGCGTTCATTTCCGTCGTAATCGCCCACACGTCCGCCGTTCCAGAGCTCATCTCCATACCAAATAGCTCCATAATACCAGTATCCAAAATCCGGGCTGTGACCAAACAGAGGGCGCCCACGTCCGTAATCCTGATAAACATCACCGGCTCTTTCGTAACCTGATATCTCTTTGCCCTTTTTATCGAAAAACTTATAAAGTTCAAGATCTTCGGGGTACATGCGTTCTTCACTCGGAGAGGTAGAGGGAGGTCTGAGATGCATAGGAACCGTAGTGTCCATAGTGTTCATCACGGAGATGTGGGGGTGTTCGAGCAGGAAGACGACCAGTGAACGTGTTTCCACCTCGGAAAGGGGATAGGCACCCGCTCCCCGCTGGGTAAATCCTCTGCCGGTTTTTTCAAGCATAGGACGCCAGTTCTCAGGATAATTACGGTGCAGATCAAGGCCTCCAATGCCATCTTCATTGATGCGGCCGTCGCTGTCGTTATCGATTCCTTCTGTCATCAGGTTATACTCACCATCCCCTGAGGTTGTGCGTGTCATCAAGCGGCCTTTGGGATCCCGCTCGTCGATGATGTAGCGGCCTTCTCCTTTGGGTACTTTAATACGCATCTGTCTTATCTTGCCGTCGCCGTCCAGGTCCTCAGCGGGATCTTCGTCCAGAAGTCCATCGCCATCATTGTCGTAAGGGCGGATGGTGCTTCGCAGGGTCTGGGCGGTCATCAGATAGAGCAGGCTTCCGTCTGGATTATTTTTAGGACGAAAATAGAATGTAAAATTGTCCAAAAGTCGGGTGATCTCAGGATCCGTCCCATATTGGGTGAGCATGTGATGCAGCATCCAGAAGGCGGATTCTGCCGCGGTCACTTCACCACTATGACGATTTCCGTCAATAAACATGGCAGGCTTGTCGGTCGCTTTGCCGGTTTTTTTATTGGTGACCGTAAGCTGATAGATCGGCTTCCCACCGAAGCTTTTTGCGGCCACATAAAGATCGATGAGATCGGGGTAATCCTGGGCCCACTTCTTGAACCACCAGATCATTTCTTTATAGGTGTGGTAATGCTTAAAATCCAAGATCCCTTCCTGAAGAGGTTTGATCTCATCGTAATTACTCAAGGGGAAAAAACTGGGTCCGTGGCGATAGCCTTCCACTGTCCAATATTTGGCTTCGCTTTCTTCTTCGGGGCGTTCTTGAGCAGAAAGAAAGCCCAGAAATAAGGTCAAGCAGAGAAAGCCGATAATCAAACAAAATCCTTTGTTTACTCCATGCATATGCATCTCCTTCAAAATCTCAGACCGAACTTATCATAACCCGAACACAGGAATCAATGTTTTAAGGAAGACCATTTCTTTTGCTAATATGTTTGACGTGAAAGGTATGTTTAATTAGACTCATATATCACAATGATAGAAAATACCAAGGACATGAATATGAAAGATAACGTAAAATTTGGGCATGTGATATTTGCGATCGTTTTAATGACAGCCGCGGTGAGCTCAGCCGCTTCACAGGAAACCCCGGTGACCAAGGCGGAGGCGACAGAGTACAAAGCAACCTCCCGTTATTCAGATGTTATCCATTTTATTGAGGCACTGCAGCAGCAGAGCTTGAAGCTGAGAGTGGAAACCTTAGGTATCAGCGCGGAGGGACGAAAAATCCCTCTGCTGGTTATTGGGGATCCTGTGCCGGCTTCTCCTTTAGAATTGTTATACGATGACAGGCTTGTGGTCTACATCCAAGCCGGGATTCATGCTGGGGAGGTAGAGGGCAAAGAGGCGGCTCTCATGTTGGCCCGGGATTTAGCTTTAGAATCTCTGTCGCCCTATCTAGACAATGTCGTACTGTTGATAGCGCCGATTTTCAATCCGGACGGCAATGAAAAAATAAGCCCGGACAACCGCCGCAATCAGGTGGGGCCGGAACAGGGTGTGGGTGTGCGTACGAACGGCTTGAACCTCGATCTGAACCGTGATGGGATGAAATTGGAAAGTCCGGAGGTGTTGGGACTTGTGCAGAATGTTTTACTGCGCTGGGACCCGGCCGTGCTTTTAGACAGCCACACCCACAACGGGTCTTATCACGAAGAATTTGTTACCTACGTTTGGTCTTTAAATCCCAACGGAGATACGGCCTTAATTCGTTATATGAGCGATGTGGCACGCCCGGCGATCGATGGTATCCTCAAGGAAAAGTACAACACCAAGAGCATCCCTCATGGTGATTTTATGAGCATTAAAGAACCTGAGAAGGGCTGGAGGCCCTTAGGACCTCAGCCGCGTTATCTCAGTAATTATTTTGGCCTACGCAACCGTTTGGGGATCTTGAACGAGAACTATCCCTATGCGGACTTTAAGACCCGAGTGATTGGTGCTTACCATTTGTTTCATGCCCTTTTGGAATATTGTGAAAATAGCAGAAATGAGATCCAGCAAATGATTCGGGCCGCGGATGAAAAAACCGTGCGCAGAGGACTTGCGCCCACCTCAGAAGACCTCTTTGCCGTTGAATATGATGTGCGGCCGATCAAGGATAAAATCACAGTCAATGGCTATGTGATGGAACAGTATCAAACCGAAAGCGGACGGATGCGCGCACGCCGAACCGACAAAACTCAGACGTACACCATGCCTTTCTTTGCTGAGTTTTTTGCAAAACGATCGGTTCAACTTCCCTTCGGCTACCTGATCCCCTCTCCAGCTCCTGAGGCGGAGGTTAAACTTTTGCAGCATGGGATATTGGTCGAAAGGCTCACCCAAGCTCGGACATTGTCTGTGCAAGGCTTTAAGGTCGAAGAGCTGAAAGGTCAGCAGCGCCCCTATCAGGGACACCGCTTGAATTCGGTGACGGGTGAATATTTCCAGGAGGAAGTGGAATTTCCGGCTGGCTCTCTATTCATTCCCCTGGCTCAACCCCTTGCCAATGTGGCGGCCTACCTGTTAGAACCGGAAAGCGATGATGGGCTTTTGGTGTGGAATTTCTTCGATCGGCAGCTCGCTCCCCAATGGGGCCGGGCCCAACAGGCATACCCAGTTTACAAACTTATGCAGCCCGTTGCTCTGATCAAAGTAAGGGTAGGTGATAACTAGCTTGAACTATTCATAAAAATATCGATGTGTTCTTTAACTTTAGTGTTATCTGACCCTTATGTAGAACTAGGAGGAAGCATTCTGATTCTCCATTTTTCAATGTGATTTCCTTCAATTATCGATATTTGTTACCCTTCGGGCGAGTTGATCTCACTGCATCTATTTCGTTATGTCGGATCTCGCGGTAGTAAACTACAGCATTGCCCTCCATGCCTCATATCTGCAGCAATCTCAACTCGTGAATAATTCAGGCTAGATCCCACTGCTATTCATATCTTAACGATTTGACGGGATCGGTCAATGCTGCTTTGATGGCCTGGAAGCTTATGGTCAGCAGCGCTATGACAAAGGCCAATACGCCCGCTGAGATATAGACCCAGACCTCGATACTGACACGGTAGGCAAAATTCTGGAGCCAACTCCGCATGAGAAAATAAGCAGCCGGCCAAGCGAAAATATTGGCGATCAAGACCAAAAGGGCAAATTCCTGGGAAAGCAGGACAAGGATCTTGCCGATTGAGGCCCCTAATATCTTCCGGATCCCTATTTCTTTGGTTCGCTGCTCGACCATGAATAGGGCCAGTCCGAAGAGTCCCAGGGATGCTATAAAGATAGCTAACACGGAAAAAACACTGAAAATTCGGCTGAGCCTCTCCTCGCTCTTGTAAAGCTCGTCAAAGGTGTCATCCATAAAGGAGTACTCAAAAGGGTGCGCCGGATCCAATTTCTGCCATTTGGATTCGATAAATGCCAGGGTTTCAGGGATGTTAGTCGGCCTGATTCTTAGAGCAAAAACCAAAGTGCTAGAAGGCCGGATATGGATGACCAAGGGATTGATCTCGTCTCTGAGGGATTGAAATTGAAAATCCTTGACCACGCCGATGACTTTACCCTTTTTATGATCCCATTCAAAGCGTGTGCTTAGCGGATCTTCCAGCTGCAGGTTTCTGATGGCGGCTTCGTTGATGATAAAAGCCTCGTTGCTGTCTGTGATCATCGTCTTGTCAAAATCCCTGCCCTGTAAGATCTCCATACCCATGGTCTGAATGTAGTCGTGGTCGGTATAGATCATGCGGACGGTCAGGGTTTTTTTGCCTTCATCCGTAAGCAGCTGAATGGCATCTCCAGCTACGGCGCCGCCGGGAACGCCGATGGTCAACGTTGCGTTTAAGATATTTGGATTCTGCAACAGGTCCGTTTTTATTGCATCCGCGTTCTTTCTGATCGAGCCGACTCTGATAGGGATCACAACCACATTTTCTTTATTGAAACCCAATTTTCTGTTTCTTAAAAAATCCAACTGTTTAAAGACCACGAGCGTGGAAATGATCAGTATAACGGATGTCGTGAATTGGAAGATAACCAATCCTTTTCTCAATAAGGATTTTCCGGAACCGATCTTGATCTGCCCTTTCAAGACATTCGCCGGCTGATATCGGGAAACAAAAAAGGCTGGATACCCGCCTGAAGTCATTCCCACAAACAATAATATTACCAGGATACAACCTAAAAGAACCGGATTATTCAGATAGCTCAGCATGATCCGTTTTCCGGTAAGAGAATTGAATATGGGCAGGACAAACTTCACTACGATCAAAGCCA
>JAUWSR010000254.1 GCA_030609975.1 Acidobacteriota bacterium
ATTCTGTGAAGTTCTCGGCTGCCTCGAACATCCAGGCATAACTGTACCGGGTGTCGTAAATTTTATTATCGACTAGCCGGCCCGAATCCGGCCTTTTCCCAACCCCATATTTTCCGGTCAGAAGTCCTGCGCCCAATGGACTGTAAGGAAAAACACCCAAATTTTCCGCCTGTGCCTGGGGAAAAATCTCCACTTCCGCCTGCCGCTTGACCAAATTGTACATGGGTTGGATACATCGGAATCCGGCCCATCCCATTTTCTCGGATATGCCCAAGCCCTTGGCGACCTGCCAGGCGGCAAAGTTGCTGGCAGCGGGATAGAGGATCTTCCCTTCCCGGACCAGGTCATCTAATATCCCTAAAGTTTCCTCCAGCGGGGTAAAATCGTCGAAGCGATGAATATAGTAGATATCGATCCGATCAGTCTGAAGCCGCTGCAAACTTGCTTCCACGGCTGCCCGGATGTAATAGCGTGACGCCCCTCTGGCATTGATATCCTTTCCCATGGGAAAATAGCCTTTGGTGGCAATCACGACCTCCTGCCGGCAATCCTGGATCAGCCTCCCCAGGATCTCCTCCGAGCCACCAGCCTGATATACATCGGCCGTATCGAAAAAATTGATACCTTTTTCCCGGCAGGCATGGAACATGGCTGCAGAAGTATTCTCATCCGCATCACCGCCGAATGACATACAGCCAAAACAAAGTGCGGAAACCTTAACACCGGTACTGCCTAAAAATTTGTATTCCATCTTATCCTCTTTTATAAAATTAATGTCGATTGCAGATAGAAAAGGCATTATAACCTAAGTATTCAGAATGCTGGTTCCTAAAGTCAACGTAAAATCCCAATAGTATTAATGTTATAGCAAATATCGACATTGGGATAATTCAGGTTATATCATTCTCGCCGCTAATCATCCAGTAGAATTGGGCTGCAGCTGCTGAAAATGGCTCACCAAATCTTTGGTTGCACATCCTGCATAAATATTTCAAGCTTGACAAACTTAGTCTGACAAAAATAAGATTTAGCTTGGATTGCTTGCGGATAACTTAGGTTTTTTGATAAAGTTTTTTTCTATCGAAAGGATATTTCATGTTTGTTTGGGTTTTTCACCGTGTCAGCGGACTGCTTTTGATCGTATTGCTCGTCATTAAATTCCTCACGGCCTTTTTTCTGATGACCAAGGATCAAAAGCCCGACTGGGCCCTGGTATTGCACACCAATCCCTTAACGGACACTCTCCTTATCATATCCTGTGTGTACCATGCCTTTTATGGCATCAGGACCATCATTTTGGATATGGGCTTTCGTAAGGAAAAGTTCCTTTTCCGGCTTTTCACGATACTGGCCGGGATTGTGTGCGCACTGCTGCTTTTTTTGTATTTTACCAGGGACTACTAAATGCTGAGTCACGACATATTGATCGTTGGCGGCGGACTGGCCGGTCTGGCCGCGGCTCTGGAAAGCGATCCCAACCTGAAAGTCGCGGTCATCTCCAAAGTCCACCCGTTGAGATCTCATTCGGTCGCGGCCCAAGGTGGTATCAATGCTCCCCTGGGGAACCACCCGGATGGCGCAGATGACTCCTGGGAAAAACACACATTCGATACCATCAAAGGCAGTGATTATCTGGCCGACCAGAGTGCGGCCGAGTTGATGTGTCGAAGTGCGGCCTCAGCGATCTACGAACTCGAGCACATGGGCGTCCCCTTCAGCCGTTTCCCGGGACGGGTGATCGCGCAGCGCCCCTTTGGTGGAGCCGGATTCCCCCGAACTTGTTACGCCGCCGACCGCACCGGACAGGTCATCCTGCACACCCAGTTCGAACAAAGCCTCAAGAAAAACGTCAAATTCTACGATGAATGGCTGGTGACCGATCTTTTGATCCATAACGACCGCTGTTTGGGAGTAGTGGCATACGATCTGAAATCAGGAGAGATCTTGCCCTTAAAAGCCCGCGCCGTCATCTTCGCCACCGGAGGCTACGGCCGGGTCTTCCTGCGCTCCACCAATGCTTTCATAAACCTGGGCAGCGGCTTGGGAATGGCCTATCGCGCCGGGGTTCCTCTGAAGGATATGGAATTCGTGCAATTCCATCCCACTTCCATGTTCGGCAAAAATATTCTGATCACCGAAGGAGCCCGGGGTGAGGGCGGATACCTCCTCAACAACCAAGGCAAACGCTTTATGGAAGATTATGCCCCCTCCGCCATGGAGCTGGCTCCCCGGGACATCGTAGCACGGGCCATCCAGACCGAGATCGACAACGGCCGCGGATTCGAGGATCAGTATGTCCATCTGGACCTCAGACATCTGGGAAAAGAAAAAATCGATAAAAGACTTCCCAGCATCCGGGATATCTGCATCAACTTCGGCGGCTTCAGCCCCATCGAAGCGCCCATCCCCATCCAGCCCGCCCAACACTATTCCATGGGTGGGATCGATGTGGACGAAACGTGTGCATCACCGGTGCCCGGCTTTTTTGCCGCAGGTGAATGTGCCTGCATAAGCGTACACGGAGCCAACCGCCTGGGAGGAAACTCCCTCCTGGATGCCGTGGTCTTCGGCAGCATCGTGGGGAAAACCGCCTCGGAGTATGTCAAGGGCAGCCAGGAATTCCCTGACAGCGAAAGTTATATCCTGCAGAAGTCCCTCAATCGTAAACAAGAATTGGAAGATAAGGCTAAACAAGATTCAGGAGAAAACGTCTTCCAACTGCTCAACCGGCTCAAAGCCTTTATGAGCGACAAAGTAGGCATCTTCCGGAACCAAAAGGACCTGAGTGAAGCCCTGGAGCAGATCGCACAGCTGCGCCAGGATTTTAAAAAATCCTACATCCGTTCTTCCTGCCTGCGTTACTGCCAAGAATTCGTCACCTTCAGCGAATTCGACTCCATGCTGGATATCGCCGAAGTGATCACTCTGGGAGCCCTTAATCGCACCGAGACTCGCGGCTCACATTTCCGCACGGATTTTGACAAGCGCAATGATGCTGAATGGCTGAAACACACGCTGATGACACAAAAAGAAGCAAAGCCCGAGATCAACTACCGCGAAGTCGAGATCGGCAAATACCAACCTGTCGAAAGAAAATACTGAGATGAAATACATTTTCAAGATATTAAGGTACGATCCGGAAAAGGATGAAAAGCCCCATTTCCAGGAATTCATACACGAGCCATGTCCGGCCGATACAGTCATGGAGGCGATGAAGGACATCCGTGACCAACAGGACCCTACCCTTTCCTTCCGTTACAGCTGCCGCGAAGCCATCTGTGGATCCTGCGCTGTTGTTATTAACGGCCATACTACTCTGGCCTGCCTCCAATCCGTGGCTGCTCTGGGCACAACCGAGATCGTGATCGAACCTCTCCCCAACCTAGAGATCCAGAAGGACCTCTACGTGGACATGGATCCCTTCTGGGAGGCACTGGAGAAGATCGAGCCCTATATCCACAATGAGGGGGAAGTCCCTGAAAACGGCCATGAGATCGATGAGGCGGAAATGGACAAGATCTACCAGTTCATCTCCTGCATCCTGTGCGCCTGCTGCTACAGCGCCTGCCCTGTCGCCTCCCGTGACGGCCGTTATCTCGGACCTGCGGCCCTAGCCAAACTCTACCGTCTGGTCCAGGATCCTCGTGATCAAAGGGATTATACGAGTTGGCGTCAAGTCAATGCGGAAGATGGCGTTTGGGGATGTGACACTGTCTTCAAGTGCAATGACGTTTGTCCCAAAGAGGTGAGACCGGCCGACGGCATCCTAGCCTTGCGCAGAAAGATTTTCGTTTCGGAATTGAAACACATTTTTAAAAGAAAACCATGAAGATTAAATATTCATTGATAACCCGACGCAACTTTTTAAACGGCCTCCTGGGAGGATGGGCGGCAGCCCTCATGGCTTCCTTCATCAGCCCGGCTCTTAAGTTTGTATTTCCTCCCTACCGGGAGCCCGATGAGGTCATTCTCCCCTGGAGCGAATATAAGGACATGTCTCCCAACAGCACCAAAATCTTTCCCTGGGGAAGCAAACCCGGAATCTTCAAACAGAACGATGACGGCACTCACACCGCTTTTGTAGGCGTATGTACTCATCTGGACTGCAACGTGACATATATACCTGACCAAAGGAAGTTTTTCTGTGCCTGCCACGACGGCTGGTATGATGAAAACGGCATCCAAATCGCAGGGCCGCCGCCAACCCCCATGCGCAAGCTGGAAATTACTATCGAAGGTGAAGACCTGATCATCAGGAAGCCGGGAGTCAAGGTCGAATGAGTCTCAGAAAACTGATGGATTGGTTCGATAACAGGCTGGGGATATCCGATGTCTTAAGCTTTATGACCAAAAAAGATATCCCTCAGCACAAACATTCGATCTGGTATTACACCGGCAGTTCCATTCTGCTCTTTTTCTGTATCCAGGTCGTCACAGGCTTCATGCTGGCGCTTTATTACCGGCCCACTCTGGAAGAAGCCAACGCCAGTGTGGCTCGCATCATGACCGAGGTGCCCATGGGATGGCTCGTCCGTTCCCTGCACAGTTGGTCGGCATCCTTCATGATCATCTTCGTGTTCGTCCATCTCTTGAGCATCTGGATCACCAAGGCCTACCGCCCACCTCGGGAAATAACATGGATGACAGGCGTATTCCTCTTAGTGGTATCTCTGGCGTTCGGCTTCACCGGCTACTTACTACCTTGGGATGACCTTTCGCTCTCCGCCACAAAAGTGGGGACCGACATCCCCAGGGCAATCCCTGTTATGGGTGCCTGGGTGACAAAATTCCTCCGGGGAGGAGAAGATGTCACCGGCGACACCCTCACCCGTTTTTTCAGTATCCATATCAGTATTCTGCCGGTCTTTGCCTTCTTATTCCTGGCTTTTCATCTTTTTCTCATCCAAAAGCACGGCGTCAGCTACCCTTTGGAGTTAGAGGAGAAAAAAGAAAGAGTAAAAACCCTGCCCTTCTGGCCCAATTTTGTATATCGCGAAATGGTGGTTTGGCTGGTCCTGATCGGGATCCTCTGCACGGTGGTCATCTTCCTCCCCCCTTCCCTGGACACCCAGGCAGATCTTATGGCACCTGCGCCCGAAGGCGTCAAGCCGGAATGGTATTTCTTGTTCTTGTTTCAGACTTTGAAGATATTCCCCTCCCAGATGCTGATCGTCAGCGGAGAGACCATGGCCATCCTGCTGATCCTGCTGGGCTTTATGCTCTTCTTTTTCCTGCCGCTCTTCGACACCAAACCCACGGAATGGAGGGGTAAGCTCATCACCTTTTCCGCTTACATCGTGGTTCTGTATGCCGTGATCATGTCGGTATGGAGTCTGCTATGAGTCAGGCGCTCTGCAAAACCGCTGTGCTGCTTGTAATGGTTATGGCCTTATGTTTATCGGGTCATGCAGATGTGGCGACGGTCCGACCGCAGACCCAGGATCAGGCTGAAAAAATAAGACCGTCCCCAAATTTGGAGGAGGAGATCCACGCCGGTCCCAAGGATATCAAGGAGGAGATCGGCACCTATGTGTTTTTGGGGTGGCTGTGGCTTTCCATTTTTGTTATG
>JAUWSR010000179.1 GCA_030609975.1 Acidobacteriota bacterium
GACCTTCCATTGAAACACCTTGTGTTTGGATGGCGAGGGATCTTGCACGGCTTTTTCTCCTTGGCATCCTGAAAGCGGCAGGGCCAACAAGGCAATCAGGGTAAAGATTACAGATTGCGGCCAACATTTCATGCGCGACTCCTTGTTCTTGACAGGTTTCTCTTTTTCAGCCGACAACTTGCAGCTAAAGGGACCAGCCGGGCCGATAGTCAAAATGCAGGAATTCGTTGGCTTCCGGCAGGTTGGTGAACTCCATCTTTTCGCCGTCCCATTCCAGCTTGGTCTTGTGTTCCTGCACGCGCACGGCAACACATCCGATGAGCATGGTCTCTGTCAACATCGAAGAATAAGAAAAGTCCGTGGTGGATTTCTTGCCGGCCTTGATGGCTTCGATCCACTCTGTCTGGATCCCGGGCGAGCGGGGAATGCTCTTTTCCGGTCGCTTGTATTCCTTCATGTAGGATTCGGGAAGGATGCGGGGATTATCGCCGTAGGTGCTGAACATGAGCTTGCCTTTCGTTCCTACAAAAAGGCCTCCACCTCCGGAATCTCCCATCATGCGGCCGGCTTCCAGTTCATCCGGACGTGGCGGCATGATACCCCCGTCATGCCAGGTCAGTGTGACTGGAGGCATCTCGCCCCGTTTCGGGAATTCATAGGTGATTACCTCGGATTCGGGATAGGAATCTTTTGTAAAGGTAGAAGAACTGGCCTGTACGGTTTTTGCATGACCAAGCTTTAGCGCCCAGAAGGGTTGGTCGAGGATGTGTGCTCCCATGTCTCCCACGGCACCGGTGCCGAAATCCCACCAACCACGCCAACTGAAGGGGTGATATGCGGGATGATAGGGACGGAAAGAAACCGGCCCCAGCCATGCGTTCCAATCCAGGGTTGACGGTACGGAAGGGATCTCTTTGGGAGCGTCGATCCCCTGCGGCCAAATAGGACGGTTGGTCCAACAGTGGACTTCGCGGATATCACCGATAGCCCCATCCCAGATCCATTCGTTGAGCAAACGGGCGCCTTCACCGGCATGCCCTTGGTTGCCCATCTGAGTGACCAGGTTTTTTTCTTTGGCTGTCTTTGCCAGCATGCGCGCTTCTTTCACGGTGTGTGTCAGCGGTTTCTGTACGAACACATGTTTACCCAGGTTCATGGCCATCATGGCGATGACAGCGTGAGTGTGGTCAGGAGTGCTGACTGTTACGGCATCGATGGATTTTTCCATTTCCAGCATCTTGCGGAAATCCTGGTACTGGTTGGCCTTTTTGTACATCGCCAGTTGTTCAGGCGTATTCCTGTCGGAACTAAGGAAACGAGCGATCTGGGTTAGATCTACATCCACCAGTGCCACCACGTTTTCCGTGCTGATGCTGCGGATATCGGAAGAGCCTTTTCCGCCTACACCCACGCAGGCGATATTCAAGGTATCGCTGGGAGCTTTATAGCCAGGCCCTCCTAGCACGTGCCGAGGCAAAATCATCATGCCTGCTGCCGCGGTGGCTGTATGTCCGATGAACTGACGCCGGGAAATGGTTTTGGTAGGTTTATTTTTTGATTCAACCTGTTTTTTCATGTCCGCCATCCTTTTGAAAGTTATGATTTGTGACCATCTACTAATTATCACTCATTTCTGATTGAGTCAACCCATAAGTCGTACCCAGGAAGCATCCTCAAAGCCGTGATTGATGCAAAGATGGGTATGTTACATAGAATTTGGGGATGAATTGAGCGACATCGGAGGATTTAGCCTTCCCCAAATTCTAGTATCATCACGGAAATAAGGATGCTTACGTCGTACCCACAGGCTGCTGTCTTAATAATGGATAACCGAGTATAATGGATTGAGATTGCTTCGGTCCTAGGGACCTTGCAATGATGTTTAAATGCAGAAAAAAATGAATTTAAGAAATGCTGTCGTCGCGATTTTTGCTTGTATTGTTCTGGTATCGTGCCAGACAGTCAGGGAGGATTACACCCATCCCAAGGGACCGCGCTATCAGGGCCATTATGCGCCGGACACGCCCGAGTTCAATGGGGAACTGCGCGTCGTCACTTACAACATCAAACTCAGTGAAAAGTTGGAACAAGCCGTTCAAGAGCTGAGTCTGGAGCCGGATCTCAAGGACGCCGATGTGATCCTTCTGCAGGAGATGGATCCGGCGGCCGTCGAAATTTTGGCGAAAATTCTTAAATACGACTATATCTACTATCCCGCTGCGTTGCGGAGGTCAGATGATAAAGGTTTTGGCAATGCTATCCTTACCAGATGGCCGATCTTAGGCCACCAAAAAATTGTCCTTCCGCACGAAAACCCGATACGCAAGATGCACAGAAACGCTGTCTTTGCCACCCTGCAGGTGGGAGAGCACAAGATCCTGACCTGCAGCGTTCACACCGAGATTCCTCTCATTGCGCAAACCAAAAGATTGGAGCAGGTCGGAGCGCTCTTGGAAGGCATCGCAGAGAGCTTCCCTTATGTGATCGTAGGTGGAGATTTTAACACGGACACACAATACGGAGTTCGCGAAACTGAGAGGCTGTTTCGCAAGAGTGGATTCGTATGGGCCAGCAAAGGCCTGGGTTCCACAGCCCGAGGTGATCCTCTGGGTCTAATAAAATTCGAGTTTGACTTCATTTTTGTCCGCGGGCTGGAGGTCCTGGAATCGGGAAAAGTGGAGGGAGCCAAAGCCAGTGATCACCTCCCCGTTTGGACGATGCTGGGATTTAAATAGACCTAAAAGCTTTCCATTTTGCATCCACCTTTTATAAGCCGAGGATAGAGCCTCGTTGGTTTGACAGGTCTTGAGGTTTATGCCACACTTGTTATCTGAAAGGATCATTATTTAGCCTGATTTATTCATAAAAAATGTCGATGTTAACCATAAAGTACATAATATTAAAATCTTACACAATTTTAACGAGGAATTACTTTGGTTAGAGTAATGTCGATATCATTACTATGTAGAATCGACATTTTTTACCCTTCGGGCGAGATGATCTCACCGTATCTTCTTCGTTACAAAGGATTCGCGGTGGTATACCACAGCTTCATCCTTTGTGCCTCGAATCTACGGCAATCTCAACTCGTGAATAATCCAGGTTAGGAGAGCTACATGCGAAAAAACTTAAGGTTGACTGCCGTAATATTGGGAGTGATTCTGCTATCTGTTCCTTCCTTCTCCCAGTTGAGGGGAGCCGGTTTGACAGTGGGGGCGGCTTATTATTGGCCAACTGAAGATAATATCAAAGATGGGTATGGTTCCAATATTGGATTCGCACTGCCATTCAGAGAAAGAGCGACCCTGGTTTTGGATTGGAAGTATTCTCAATTCACGGTCGATAAACAGGCGGGAGGCTTCCTTAATGGCAAACTGTATGTAACACCTATCCTGGTGGGATTCCAGTACAAGATGATAATGAGAGGGAACTTCATTCCCTATTTTGTGGGCGGAATGGGTTGGTTTTTTAGCAGCTATTCGTTGGACGCTAGAGCCTCAGAGGACGAGGCCAATGTTGTATCCCAGGATCCAAAAAACGGCCTGGGTCTCTATGGAGGGATCGGCGCCAATCTGAAAGTTTCCCGCAACCTGGCATTCTATGTTGAGGGGATCTATCTCTACCGCAGAACAGATGTTGAAACCCGATATCTCGAGCCGTTAACCCCACCAACGATATTCGAGGCCAACCTGAGTTCCTTGAGCGCGATTGTAGGAATTCGTTATTTCTATTAAGAATTACTGCCTTATCCCTATCTACTGATCGAGTGGAGAAGTTCAAGCTCTACGGACTGTGAGAACGTCTCACAGCATGCATAGAGTGCTTCCCAAAAATCGGCCATATACGTGGAATCAACGTGTTGAGCGAATGACGTCTCATCCGGGAAGGAAGCATAGTGGTGATGGGTTAGGCCGTCTTTTTCACAAAAAATGGCGATCTCAAGACCCGCAGGCCCTTCATTTTGAGCAACTTTCACAAATCTTTCCAGAGCTTCTCTGGCTTCACTGAGCTTTTCAGCCCGAATTTTGTAGGTTGAAAGTCTATTAATCATCCTGTTCTCCTTATCTGAATTATCTTAATGTCAAAAAATCATTCAAAATCCAGTTCTATTTTATTTGAGATCATCACACAACTTTATTCCTTACATTGATGTCTGCACTCACACCGGCTCGTAAATACTCCAGATTTCAAAACTTAAAAAAATATCTGCTGCTTATTATAGATAATTTCCTGGGGTAATGCGAATCTCTGTGCCATCCCAAAATTGCCCGTATACGACTAAGGTCCAATTGACGGGTATCTCTGGATGGGATTATCATATTGTGGACAGAGCCGAAAGATGAAAAACGGAAAGAATATCTATCTAATCGATGATGATGCTTCAGTGCGCAAGGCGCTCAGACGTTTTCTGAATTCACTGGGCCTGCAGGTTGACATCTTTGCCTCAGCGGAGGATTTTCTGGAGCGTGTCTCCAGCGATGCTACCGGCTGTTTGATCCTGGATGTGCGTATGCCGGGCCTGAGCGGTTTAGAGCTGCAGGATAGACTCGTTGCTGCTCACTCCAGACTTTCATTGATATTCATAACTGCCTTCGCAAATCCCCAGGATCGTAAACGAGTAATACAAGCGGGAGCCATAGCATATCTTACCAAGCCTATCGACGATAAAATTCTCATGGGAGCTCTTCAAGAAGCCGGGGCTTGCCTCTGATGAAAGAGGCTGCAGCCCGAAAAGTCGATCGAATAATCCCAAGGACTATCTTGCTGGATTTCCTTGGCGTCCTCACCGTGGGATCGAAGTCAAGGTTATTTCCGGTCGATAAAGGAATTCGCTGATTTACAGAAAGAACTTTCCGGTGTAGACTAAAAATAAAATGATGAGGCTCATGATGCGCGAATACGTTTTTTTAGCACTTCTCCTTTCTCTGATCGTGGTTGCGGGGGTGGTTTTTTCCGATGGCAGGCCGGGAGACGTCTCCGGAGAAGCAGTTACCTCGGTGGCCCCTGATTCATCTGGCGAATCAATCGCCAGTTCTACCCAAGATAAACCTGAACAGCAGGACCAAGAATTTCGAGAAGAGCTGCGTAAACAGTTACAGATGACCTCTGGTATCATCGAACAGAGGACAAATGATCTTCCGGATATGCTGAAGGTTAAAAAAATCCGTGTGCTGACCACCTACACATTTGGGAATTACTTTATCAAGCAAGGCCAAGCCTATGGATTTGAGTACAGCAAGATGGAGGAATTCCGGAAATTCTTGACCAAGGGACAAACCCGAAGAGATTTACAGGTGGATTTTTTCTATTTGCCTCTGCCCTATGACATGCTCATCGAAGCGCTTAATCTGGGCTATGGCGATATTGTCGCCGCTAACCTGACGATCACACCGGACAGAAGTCAGGACGTCGACTTCACCGACCCCTATCTTTGGGGGATCAAAGAAGTCCTGGTAAGCAATAGTGGGACCAAAGGCGTTAATAAACTGGAGGATCTTTCCGGAAAACGCATTCACGTAAGGAAGGACAGCAGCTATCATTTCAGCCTCATAAAGATCAACCGACAGTTCAACGCCAAGAATTTAGACGCCATCCAGATCGAAACCATGCCAGGTCTTATAAACACAGGTGAGATCATGGAGATGGTCAGTGCCGGAATCGTCGATTTCACAGTATCCGATACACATCTCGCTTCTTTGGCCAGCGAGGTCCTCCCCGGTATCCAAGTCCACGACAACATCGTCTTCAACCCCGATGTCCAATTCGGTTGGATGGTGCGCAAAAATAACCCGGAGCTCAAAACCAGTCTCAATCAATTTCTCTCCACGGTGAAAAAAGGGACTCTTCTGGGAAACATCTTTTATAAGCGCTATTTCAAGGAAAATCCCTGGGTTCGGGAAGCCCTGAAGGCAGATGATTTTAACAGCTTGAACCAATATAAGACACTTTTTAAAAAGTATGGAGAGATGTATAGCATGGATTGGCTGCTGCTTGCTGCTCAAGCCTACCAGGAATCTCGTTTCGATCCCAATGCGCGTTCCCACACCGGCGCTCAGGGATTGATGCAATTGCTTCCCTCAACCGCAAAGGACATGGGTTTTAATGACATCCGAGCGCCGGAAGACAATGTGCATGCGGGGGCAAAATATCTGCGTTGGATCATGGACCGTTATTTTCCCGGAGAGGAAATCACAAACGATGACCGGCTGCGTTTTGCTCTCGCCGCCTACAATGCCGGCCCCGCCAATATTCGTCGGTCGCGATCCATAGCAGCGAACATGGGTTATGACGAAACCCAGTGGTTTAACCATACCGAGATCGGGACGATGCGGCAGGTGGGTTTAGAGCCGGTTCACTATGTGCGCAATATCAACAAATATTATCTTGCCTTTACTTTATCCACTGCCATCCAGGAAGCAAAGAAGACAACCCGCAAGAAATAGAGGGGAAACAGAGGGATACCCCAGGATTTATCCAAAATCATCTCTACTCTGATTTTGATGCTGTCTTGTAATCTCTAACTTACCCCCGTATACTATTTATTCATACAGCCAGCCTCGGGCTGTATCAAATGATTAAACGCTTGATATTATTATAGGAAAAACTGGTTTCATGACGGATAAAGCAAGCCTTGTAGAAATTGATAATGTCTTCGAGAAGACCTTCGACTCTGTTCCCGACCTGATCATGCTCTTAGACAAACAGCATTACGTGCTTCGCGTAAACCAAGCCATGGCTGACCGGTTGGGAAAAAAAGCCGATGAATTGGTTGGTCAATTGTGTTATCAGGTGGCTCATGGAACAGACGAGCCACCGGAATTCTGTCCTCATACCAGACTGGTCCAGGATGGGCAGGCTCATGAGGCGGATATCCATGAGGACAGGTTGGATGGTGATTTTTTGATCACGGTAACACCGCTCCGCAATGCTGAGGGCGATCTGGTGGGAAGTGTACATGTGGCCCGGGATATTTCAGAGCTTAAAAAAGCGGAGAACGCCTTAAAAGAAGCCTACGCCGGTCTTGAGCAGAAGATAGAAGAACGGACTCAGGAGATATCCCAAACCAATACGGATCTCAAAAATGAGATCGAGGAACATCAGCGTACTGCAGAAAAACTGCGAGAGACCGAGCTCCACTACAAGACCGTAGCGGATTTTACCTATGATTGGGAATTCTGGGTCGATCAAAATGATTCCTATATCTATTGTTCGCCGGCTTGTGAACGCATCAGCGGATACAAACCCGAGGAATTCTTAAAGAATCCCACTCTTTTCGCAGACATCATATTACCAGAAGACAAATCCATCTGGGAAGAGCACAGCCAGACAGCGAATCGAGATTCTGCGCAGCGAGAAGTCCAAGTCCGTATCCGTACAAAAGCCGGAGAGATCCGCTGGATAGAACATGCCTGCCAGCCGGTGGTCGAGTCTCGAGGCGAATTCTTAGGCTTCCGGGCCAGCAACCGCGATATCACCTTAAGCAAGAATGCGGAGGAAGATCTTCACTTGAGTGAATCGCGTTTGGCCGAAGCACAGCGGATTGCTCAGATGGGCAATTGGGATTGGAATATCGGGGCCGGCACGCTATATTGGTCGGATGAGATCTACCGCATCTTCGGTTTAACGCCTCGGGAATTTGGTGCAACCTATGAAGCCTTCATAAACAGTGTTCACCCAGAGGATCGGGACAAGGTTGTTAATGCCGTGGATC
>JAUWSR010000055.1 GCA_030609975.1 Acidobacteriota bacterium
AGTTCGCGGTTTTTGCTTGTTGACATCCCGGAAAATATATCACAATCTTTTTTAAATATCTACACTGAGCGATGCCGTGCTGACGTCCTTAGCCGAGATGCTGTCCCCCCCCGGATTCTTTGTTTGACATACATTCACCCTTTGACCTAAAATTGAGACATCCGGTTTATGCCATGACAGAAAGCAAAAAGATCCTGATCGTTGATTATGACAGCAACAGTTTGAAGATCCTTGAGGACCTGTTCAAAGCCAACAGCCTTATGGTTATTACCGCGGCAGATGGTCAGCAGGCTTATGATATGTTCAAGAAGGAGCAGCCGGATTTGGTCGTGCTGGAGGCTATGCTTCCTAAACTCCACGGATTCGATCTGACTCAAAAGATCTACAATGAGACCAAAGGCAGCATTCCGGTTGTAATCGTGACAGGGCTGTACAAGGGGCCTCAATACAAAAATGAGGCCTTGCGGTCTTTCGGAGCGGCTGATTATTTCGAAAAACCCTATGATCAAAACAAACTTCTGAGCTCGGTATTGAATCTGCTTCAAGACGAGATCGTGATCGAGGAGGATCTTCCCGATCCCGCCATGGTCCTCGACCTGGTTTCGCAGCTCAACTCCTCCGGCCCTGCCTCCAAAAAGCAGAGGTCTTGATTCAGGAGCCCCTATCCGGGTGGTTGAAAATGGATAACGAATTATTTAAGATGAAAAACGAGCCTGAAGCATGAACAATCTCTGGACCCGCTGCAATAGCTGTCGGCGTATCCTGTACAAGCAGGATATTATTGAGAACCGGTATGTATGTCCTTCCTGTTTTTTTCACTTCCGTCTGTCTGCGCCGGAGCGACTTCATATGCTCTTCGACGGAGGCAAGTATAAACTTTACGACCAGAACGTAACCGCGCTTGACCCCCTTGGCTTTGAAGATACAAAAAAATACAGCCAACGGCTTAAGGACTATCAAAAAAAGAGCCGGCTTCCCGAGGCAGTTTTAAACGCAGAAGGGACAATCGGGGGGATAAAGGTTTTGATATCCGCCATGGCCTTCGCCTTCATGGGCGGGAGTATGGGTTCGGTTGTGGGGGAAAAGATCACCCGCGCCTTCGAAAGAGCGCTTCGAGAAAAGCTCCCGGTCATCGTGATCTCTTGTTCCGGGGGTGCACGCATGCAGGAGGGAGTGCTCTCTTTGATGCAGCTCATGAAGACCAGCGCTGCCATCGCCAGACTTGAAGAAGGCGGCATCCCTTTTATATCGGTTCTCACGGATCCCACAACAGGGGGCACCACGGCAAGTTATGCCATGCTGGGTGACATCAATATCGGTGAGCCCCAGGCACTCATCGGATTCGCCGGCCCTCGCGTCATCGAACAGACTATCAAAGAAAAACTACCCAAAGGCTTTCAGCGTTCGGAATTCTTATTGAAGCATGGCATGTTGGACGACGTTGTCAGCCGGATCGAACTGCGCGAATATCTCATCAGAGCCCTGCGTCTTTTCCTTAACCACCCTCAATGAATTTCCGGCAGAGCCTGCAATACTTAGAGCAGATCCAATCTCTGGGGATGAAGTTCGGCCTGGATAACGTGCAGACCATCCTCTCATCCTGGCAGGATCCCCATCGCTGTTACCCCTCGATACTTGTGGCCGGCTCCAATGGCAAGGGTTCCGTGAGTGCCCAGTTGACCCGTGTCCTGACTCTGCATGGCTATGAGGTGGGCCTTTACACTTCACCTCATCTGATAAGCTACCAGGAGAGGATACGTATCGGAGAAAAAGTCATTTCTCAAGGCGATTTCAGTCGAGGTCTCACCGAATTGAAAAATCGAGTTGAATCCCTGATCCAAGCAGGGAAACTCTCCCATCCGCCCACTCATTTTGAGACCTTGACCTGTTTAGCTTTGTGTTACTTTCAACAAAAACAGGTCGATATGGCTGTCTTAGAGGTGGGGATGGGTGGACGCTTCGATGCCACCAATGTGGTTATGCCCTGTCTATCCCTGATCACCACGATCTCCTTCGAACATCAAAAGTCGCTGGGAAACACGTTGTCATCCATTGCCTTCGAAAAAGCCGGGATCATCAAGCCGGGAGTCCCGGTTATTTGTGGAGTTGAAGCTCCCACTGCACTCCGCACAATCCGGGAGCAAGCCCATAATAAGCGGGCGCCCTTTTTCCAAGTATTTGACCGGAAACAAGGAAGGAAGCTCGCCATTTTTGATGAAGAAGGTGTGTTTGGCTATCCAGGCCGGAAGGGAACCTACCGCTATCGGCCTTCGTTGCTGGGAATTCATCAGGGGAAAAATGCGGCGGTTTGCATCGCAGCCTGCGAAGAACTGGATCATCGCTGGAAGAAGATGGACAAGGCCAAGATCATTGAGGGAATAGAAACCACACATTGGCAAGGACGACTGGAGGTGTTTGCCCGCAATCCCCTGGTTCTTCTTGACGGTGCGCACAATATCGAAGGGGCCAAAGCTCTACGTACATATTTGGGATCCCTTTCTCGTACGCCTTTGGTGCTGGTGTTTGCCACTATGGCAGATAAGAAAATCGCTCAGGTCGCGGGCATATTGTTTCCTCTGGCTGATGCCATCCTTCTTACCCGTTTTCCTTTCCACAGGGCAGCGTATCCTGAAGAAATCGCCCGCCGTCTTCCCAAGTTTGGAGACAAAATGCGACAGGAACCGGATGTCCACAAGGCCCTGGAGTTAGCGCAGCAATGGGCCGGGAAAGATGGCGTTGTGCTTGTAACCGGGTCATTGTTCTTGGTGGGGGAGGCGAAGAAACTCATTCTTCAGAAAAGTTGAAATTTTAGGCGAAAAGTGTTACTTTTGCTTCTTTTATTGTGAAGTGGATTTACCTGGATATGTAAGGCAAATTCCGCGTCTGGAAAGACGCGCCCGAGATATAAAATATGCTGCAAGTCGATCTGAGTGTTTTCGCTGTCGTCGCGATCGTATGGATCCTGGTTTTGGTTTTGACCAAGGTTTTTTTCAAACCCATCCAGGGAGTGGTCCGGAAGCGTGAAGAAGGGCTTCGACAGGACCGAGCGGCCGGGGAAAAAGCTCAAACCGAGTATGAAGCCAGTATCCAGAAGATCGAAGACGACATCAAAAAGGCCCGAATTTCAGCCTATAACGTCCGGGACAAATTTGAAAAAGAGGCCCTGAAGGGAAAAGAGCGCATGTTGGCCGAAGTCTCAAAGGAATGTCGCGCTCAGGTCGAAGATGCCCGTAATGAACTGGCAAAACAGATCGACGAGCTTAAAGATGACCTTAAGGGGCAGAGCGAACTGTTGGCGGAAAAAATCGAGAAAAGGCTTCTGCACTGATGGTGCCCCGAAAGTTTATCCTGGTCCTCCTCCTGGTGCTGCCTTTACTCCTGTTTATGGCCGAGGACGAGGAACATCATCCCTCTGGTTCAGGAGAGTTTTTAGGCAAGGTTGTGAATTTTGTCCTTCTTTTTGGAGGGCTGGCCCTTCTGCTGCGCAAACCCCTCCGAAAATTTCTTGACAACCGGGGTAAAGAGATCGCCCAAAACCTGGAACAAACCCGTTCCGGCCGGGAAGAAGCAGAAGCCAACCTGACCAAAGTCCAGGGAAGGCTGGATGAATTGTCCCGGGAGATCCAGGAGATGAATCAGGAAGCCGAGGGCGAAGGAAAGGCCCAGAAGGATCAGATCCTGGTGGAGGCCCGCGTGGAGGTGGAAAGCTTGAAGCGTCTGGCGCAGCAGGAGATCGAGATGCTTTCGCAGGTGGGAGGCCGAGAGTTGCGAGAATATGCTGCGGAGCTTGCAACTCTACGGGCGGAGGAAAGGATAAACGACCGGATCACTCCCAAGGATCAAACTCAACTTATCGATGAATCCATCGAAAGGCTTGAACGACTTAATGAAGAATCAGGTTCTGGTTAAAAGATACGGGCTGGGATTCCTGGGCGCAGCCGCGACTCAGGAGGAATATGCCTCTCTGTTCCAGGAACTAGAGGATTTTCACGGTCTGGTCAAGCGGGAAAAAGGCCTGCATAAAGCTTTAACCAGCCCCTTTCTCCCAGCCTCAAAAAAACAGAAGCTCGCTCAAGAGGTCCTGGAACACATGCAGGTAGAGCCGAAGATCTCCCGCTTTCTTCTGCTGCTCATTGAGAACGACCGTTTCGAGCTGCTGCCTGATCTCATTGCCACCCTGCCGGAATTGTGGAACAAGGAGCACGGTGTGGTGACATTCGAAGTGTCTTCGGTCATTCCCCTCAGCGAAGGACAGAAACGGACATTGCAGACCAAGCTGGAAGTCATGGAAAAGGGCCCGGTGGCCTTAAAATATAGACAGAACCCTTCCCTGATCGGCGGGCTTTCCTTGCGAAAAGGCAACATCGTCTATGACATTTCGCTTAAAGGCGACCTGGGAAAACTCAAAGAAAAAATCATCGAAGGATAGGCGGAAATATGGAATTAAAGGCAGATGAGATAAGCAAGATCATTCGTCGCCAGATCGAAGGCTACGAGACCGATGTGGATATCAAAGAGGTCGGGACCGTGATCTCGGTCGGAGACGGTATCGCCCGGGTTTATGGTTTGGATCGGGTCATGTCCAACGAACTCTTGGAATTCCCCAATGATATTTTTGGCCTGGCCCTGAACCTGGAAGAGGACAGTGTGGGCGTGGTGCTTTTAGGAGAGGGCCACCTAATAAAAGAGGGGGCTATCGTCAAGCGAACCCATCGCATTATGCAGGTTCCCTCCGGACAGGCAATGATAGGGCGGGTGGTCAATCCTCTCGGCGAACCCCTGGATGAAAAAGGTCCGATCCACACCGATGCCTTTATGATGGTCGAGCGTTTGGCTCCGGGGGTGGTGGAGCGAACGCCGGTGAAGGAGCCTCTGCAAACCGGCCTGAAGGCGATCGACAGCATGATCCCCATCGGCCGCGGACAACGAGAGTTGATCATCGGTGACCGCCAGACCGGCAAGACCGCGATCGCTCTGGACACGATCTTGAATCAAAAGGGCAAAGATGTGATCTGTATCTATGTGGCCATCGGACAGAAGAATTCCACCGTAGCCCAGATCGTGAAGGTGCTGGAAGACCAGGGCGCTATGGAATATTCCATCGTCGTGGTTTCCTCCGCCAGCGATCCCTCCGCTCTCCAGTATCTGGCTCCCTACAGCGGGTGTGCCATCGGGGAATATTTCCAGGACAAAGGCCAGCACGTTCTCCTGGTGTATGATGACCTGTCCAAACATGCCGCCGCTTACCGGGAGATATCCCTGCTGTTGCGGCGCCCCCCGGGTCGTGAAGCCTATCCTGGGGATGTGTTCTATCTGCATGCCCGTTTATTGGAAAGAGCTGCCAAATATAACGAAGAAAAAGGAGGAGGCTCCTTAACTGCGCTTCCCATCATCGAGACCCAGGCCGGAGACGTTTCCGGTTATATCCCCACCAATGTCATCTCCATCACCGACGGCCAGATCTATCTGGAGCCTGAGCTGTTCAATGCCGGTATCCGGCCGGGGATCAATGTGGGGATCTCGGTCTCACGTGTCGGGGGAAATGCACAGATTAAAGCCATGAAACAGGTGGCGGGCAAACTGCGCCTGGACCTGGCCCAGTACCGGGAGCTGGTAACCTTCGCTCAATTCGGGACAGAACTGGATAAAGCGAGCCAAGCCCAGTTGGACCGGGGAGAGCGGCTGACCGAGATCCTGAAACAGAATCAGTATGAACCCCTGTCGGTCGAGAAACAGATCCTGGTCATATACGCCGGGAACCGGGGCTACATGGATGACTTTGAAGTTTCTCAGATCTCGGCTTATGAGAAAAAGCTCTACGTTTACTTTGATAATGAGTACCCTGGGCTTTTAAAAGAGATCGCTGCCAAAAAAGAGATAAACGCCGAGTTGGATGAATCCATAGGCCAGGCCCTCACCGATTTTAACCTGAAATTCAAGGAAGAAACGGAATAAAATGCCATCCTTGATCGATCTGAGACGGCGCATAAAAAGCGTACGCAATACTCAGCAGATCACCCAAGCTATGAAGAGCGTGGCCACAGCCAAGTTCAAACAGGCGCAGCGTACCATCCTGGAAAGCCGGCCCTCTTGGCATCATTATCCCCAGCTTATGGAGACGGTTGCGGCAGCAGCTGACCGCGGAAGCCATCCCTTGCTGGATAAGCGTCAAGAAAAACGTCTTAATCTTCTGGTCATGACATCGGATAAAGGGTTGGCTGGAGCCTTTAACTCCAACCTGCTGCTCAGGGCCGAAGAGTTTCTCAAACAAAAATCAGAGACCTGTGAGACACATCTCACCTTGCTGGGCAAGAAGGCCTGGCTTTTTTTTCGCAGGTTGGACTATCCTATCGAGCGCAGATTGATAGGTAGGGTTCAGAAGCTCTCTGAAGAGGAGATCCGTGGGATAGCGGGTGATCAGATCCGAGAGTACGTTCTCAATCAGACCGATGCCGTGTATGTGGCTTATAATGAATTTAAGTCGATCTTAGCCCCCACGGTGACGGTGACCAAACTTCTGCCCCTGGAACCTCTGGAGACAGAAGCACCGGGGAACGTAGCGCAGCCGGATTGGGAGCCGGGTTCGGCGGCACTGTTGAATACACTGCTTCCCCGCTTCGTAGAAGATCAGGTCTGTCATTTTTACTATGAATCCATCGCGGCCGAGCACGCCGCGCGTATGATGGCCATGGACAATGCTACCAGAAATGCCGACGATCTCATCGGTGACCTCACACTGGTCATGAACAAACTCAGGCAGGCCACCATCACCAAAGAACTGTTGGAGATCATATCTGCAGTGGAAGCACTGTCGAAAAGTCGTTAATCGTTAAGGAAACAGGGATAAGGGAGAAGACAATGTCAAAGGCAAAGAAAACAGCTGAGGAAAAGGTAGGCCGTGTGGTCCAGGTCATTGGGCCGGTCGTGGATGTGGAGTTCAAGGATGTGGACCTGCCCGAGATATATAACGCCATCCGCATTACCAGCGAGGGCTTTGATACCCCCTCTCCAATAAATATTATCGTCGAGGCGGAACAGCATCTGGGGGAAGACCGCGTGAGGTGTGTTTCCATGCATCCCACCGATGGCTTATCCCGGGGAATGAAGGCCGTCGATCTCGATGCTCCCATCCAGGTGCCGGTGGGTGAAGCCACTTTAGGGAGGGTGATGAATGTCATCGGCGAGCCCGTAGATCATATGGGTCCGATCGAGTCCGATATTTATTATCCCATCCACCGGCAACCCCCGTCTCTCGAGGATCAGAGTACTCAGCTGGAAATGTTCGAAACCGGCATCAAAGTCATTGACCTCATGCAGCCTTTCCTCAAAGGAGGAAAGATCGGACTCTTTGGGGGAGCGGGAGTCGGCAAGACCGTCATCATCATGGAACTGATCAATAACGTGGCCCAAGAACACGGCGGCTATTCCGTGTTCGCCGGCGTGGGCGAACGCACCCGTGAGGGAAACGATCTTTGGTTGGAGATGAAGGAGTCCGGAGTTCTCGGGAAAACCTCTTTGATCTACGGTCAGATGACCGAACCGCCGGGTGCAAGATTAAGAGTCGGGCTTTCGGCCCTATCCGTGGCGGAGTATTTCCGGGATGAGATGAACCAGGATATTCTGCTGTTCATCGACAACATCTTTCGGTTCGTCCAGGCCGGGGCTGAGGTTTCCGCTCTTTTGGGGAGAATGCCTTCGGCGGTCGGCTACCAGCCCAACCTGGCCACGGAATTGGGTGAATTGGAGGAACGGATCACCTCGACCAAGAAGGGCTCCATCACTTCCGTTCAGGCCATCTATGTCCCGGCTGATGATTTTACCGATCCAGCTCCTGCCACCACCTTCGCCCACCTGGACGCCACCACCAACCTGTCACGGGCATTGACAGAGAAGGGGATCTATCCTGCAGTCGATCCGCTCAACTCCTACTCACGTATTTTGGACCCGCGGATCATTGGAGAGGAGCATTACCAGGTGGCGCGCAGTGTAAAGGAAATTCTGCAGCGCTACCAGGACCTCCAGGATATCATCACCATCCTGGGTATGGAGGAGCTCTCCGAAGAGGATAAGCTGGTTGTGGGCCGGGCGCGGAAGATCGAGCGCTTTATGTCACAGCCCTTCAATGTGGCCTCGGAGTTTACCGGCCGGGAAGGGAAATATGTTCCGGTGGCGGAAACGGTCCGGGGTTTTAAGGAGATCGTGGCCGGCCAACATGACGATAAACCGGAGCAGGCGTTTTACATGGCCGGGAATATCGAGGAGGTTGCGCAGAAGGCTGAGGAGTTGAAGGCTCTATGAATGAAACACTCCCCGCGGCTTTGAAGCTGCGGGTTTTTACTTCGCATAAGCAGCTGGCGGATGAAGCTGTGCTGGAAGTCACTCTGCCCAGCCTGGAAGGTTATGTGGGCATATTCCCGGGACATCGGCCTCTGTTGGTGGCCTTGGGAGTGGGAGAATTATCCTACCGGGCGGCCGGCAAGCAGGAGTCTTTTCCCGTTAACGGAGGATATGCTCAGGTGTCGCCGGACAGGGTGTTGGTTTTTACCGAGATAGGTCAGGATGAACCTCCAGGAACCACTTAAGGGTGACGACGAAACGCTCGATGCCTTTTATCACGGTCGTATCCGTGTCCTTCAGAAGAAAAAAGGTTATCGCTTCTCCGTAGATGCTCCCCTGCTGGCGGATTTCATCCAGACCCAATCCAACGATGAGCTCCTGGAGTTGGGGACAGGCTGCGGGATCATCTCACTTTTGCTCAGCATCAAACCTTTCCGACACCTGACTGCGCTGGAGATCCAAGCTTCCCTGGCCGACTTGGCCCAGAGAAATATCCGTCTCAACCAATTGGGCGAACGGATCACGGTTTTGAGTCAAGATCTGAGGACGTATTCACCTCCACGCAAGTTTGATGTGGTCTTTTCCAATCCTCCCTATTATGCGCGAGGCAAAGGGCATTTGAGCCAAGTCCCGGAAAAGTCTGTGGCAAAACACGAGTTAAAAAGTGATATTTTTGCTATAATGCGAAAGACTGCGGAGTGCCTGAAGACCCGCGGTCGTGCTTATTTTATCTATCCAGAGAGGCGAAGAGAGGATTTCATGAAGGCTATGTACGAGCCCGGGCTGCACATGCAGCGCCTGCGATTGGTCTTGCCCCATGAGGGAGAAGAGGCCAACCTGTTTCTCGCGGAGTGTGCCTTTTCTCCGGACGTGTGTGAGGATATCCCTCCCCTTAAACTGTTCGAAGCGAAAGGAGAATACAGCGCTGAAGCCCGCGAGATCTTTACAGGACGTTCCCATGCTTAGGCTTACCAAAAAATTTGCCGAGCTCTATAAATACCGGATGCTGATCTATGCTTTGGTCAGCCGCGAGCTCAAGGCGCGCTACCGCGGGACCTTCCTGGGATTTTTCTGGTCGTTCGTCAACCCCCTGCTTCTGCTGATCGTATATACCATCGTTTTTGGCTATATCTTGGGCCCCCGCATGCCGGAATTCGGCTCGGATCCCAAGCTCTACGCGCTCTTTCTGTTTTGCGGGCTATTGCCCTGGCAGGTCTGGTTCTCCGCCTCGTCTCTGGAGTCGGCCAACGTGCTTTTGGTCCAGGGCAACCTGATTAAAAAAATGCTGTTCCCTACCGAGATCCTGCCCATCGTGGTCGTTATCAGCAATTTTATCCACTTCCTATTCGGACTCCCCATCCTGCTGATATTTGTCCCCATTTTAGGAAAATCCTTTACACCATTTCTTTTATTCTTACCTGTTGTCATGTTGGTCCAGTTTGTATTCACTCTGGGCTTCTGTTTTTTATTTTCCGCCTTGACCGTGCATTTTCGGGACATCAAAGACATTCTGACCAATGTTTTGACATTTTGGTTTTTTACCACCCCCATCATCTGGCCCCTATCTCTGCCCGCCGTCCAGAATAACAAGCTCATCAGCACGTTTGTCCAACTGAATCCCCTGACACATATCATGTGGGGTTATCAGAGCTGTGTGTATTACGGCGAGCTCATTCACTGGAGGCGTTTGGGGGTGACCTTCCTGGCCTCCCTGGTTTTGCTGTTTGTGGGCTATTTCATTTTCGATAAGCTGCGGGATTCATTCCCGGAGGAGGTTTAGTTGGCAGCCATAGAGGTCACAAACCTATCCCGTATCTACCAGAAATACTCCTCCGCGCACCGATTCAAAACCTTTAAGAGCGCCATACTTAAGAGAGATTTTTTCCGTTCCCTCAAGCCGGATGAATTGGTCCATGCCTTGGACGATGTCAGCTTCAAGGTTGACGAGGGGACGACCTTCGGGGTTATCGGCGAGAACGGCTCCGGGAAAAGCACTCTCCTGAAAGTAGTGACAGGGATTGCCAAACCCACCTCCGGCGAGGTCATTGTCCGGGGCAAGGTCTCGGCTCTTATCGAACTGGGTGCAGGTTTTCACCCCGAGATCACCGGCCGTGAGAACATCTATATCAACGGCATCATGCTGGGACTGTCCAAGAAGATGATTAACCAGAAATACGAAGACATCGTGCGCTTTGCCGAACTGGAGGATTTCATCGATGCCCCCGTTAAAACCTACTCCTCCGGGATGTACATGCGTCTGGGTTTCTCCATTGCCATCAATGTCAATCCCGATATCCTGCTGGTGGATGAGGTCCTGGCTGTGGGAGATGCCTCTTTTGTACCCAAGTGTCTGGACCGGATCGACGATTTCCGCCGCCGTCAGAAAACCATCCTATTTGTCAGCCATGACCTGAGCACGGTGGAAAAGATCTGTGACAGGGTGGCCTGGCTCAAACACGGACGGGTGAAAACCATCGGAGAGCCGCGGCGGGTGATCGATGCTTATCTCCAGGACGTCGCGGAAAAGCAGGAGGATGACTTCGAGATGCGACAGCAGGAGGTCGTTCAAGAGCAGAGCTACGAAGAGGAACGCCGTGAGAACCGTTGGGGCAAGCGTGAGATCGAGATTAAAAAAGTGCGGCTTAAAGGTGCAGACGGGAAAGAAAAACATGTCTTTTCTCCCGATGAAAGCATGACCATCGAACTGGATGTGGAGGCGTACTCTTCGATCAAGGATTTTGTCTTCGGGATCGGCATATTCAATTCCCAAGGTATCTGCTGCTACGGCACCAATTCACTCCTGGAGGATTATGAAGCCGTCAAGATCGAAGGCGAAGCCAAGGTGATCTGCCGCCTCATGCAGCTTCATTTGGTCAACGGCACTTACTATTTGGATGTAGCGATACACAAGCGAGATGGCTACCCTTACGATTATCACCGCAATCTCTATTCCTTTCTGATCTCTTCCCGTCACAAGGACGGTGGGATCTACCGGCCGCCGCATACCTGGGAGTTTTCCTCCAACATTGCCGTCAAACCTCCCCGCGACAAATCCTAAATGGCGGTTGCAATTTGGGGAACGGCGGGTATAATGTTTGCCAGGAGTCGAGCATGTCACGAAGCTGGAAGACAAAACTGGGAGAGTCGCATACACGGACTGTGATCAAGGCTGTAAGCTGGAGAATCATCGCATCGATGACGACCATGATCATTGTCTATATCTTGACACGAGAGTGGGGCATAACTCTGGGTGCGGGATTGTTGGAAGGCAACTCAAAGATCATATTCTATTATCTGCACGAACGGATCTGGCATACCATCGGATGGGGGAAGACGATACATCCCTTGGAAGGAATCCCTGTAACCAAAGAATTGAAGCCCGAGGATCGAGAGAAGATCGAGCAGCAACTGCGGGATCTGGGTTACATGGAATGACCGTATAGACGATATGTGATGCGCAAAGTCGTAGAGTTGGAACGCCTACGCGAGATCCGGGAGGATCTCAAGCGGGCCGGGAGAAAGGTCGTCTTCACCAATGGGTGTTTTGACCTGTTGCACGGGGGGCATGTCCATCTTTTCAAGTTTGCTAAAAGCCAGGGGGACGTGCTCATCGTGGCTGTCAATGATGATGCTTCCATCCAGAGGTTCAAAGGACCGGAACGTCCCATCTTCCCATTGGCTGAGCGGCTTGAGATCTTGTCCGCGCTGGACTCCATCGATTATCTGATCCCTTTTTCTGAGGATACACCGATACGATTGATAGAAACCTTGCTTCCGGATGTTTTGGTCAAAGGCGGGGATTGGCAGCCCGAAGAGGTGGTGGGCAAACCTGAAGTGGAAGCCGCCGGAGGTCGTGTGATCATCGCGCCCTTTTTGAAGGGGCATTCTTCCTCTCGGATCATCCGGAACATCCGTGCCAGTGTGGCAGCACAGACGGATCATCCATCCTAATAAACAAAAAAAACCCGCTATTTAATGGTTTTTCACTAAACAGCGGGTTTATGTTTTTTAAACCGAACAGTTTTATATCTTGTTCAGGATCCGGGTAGACAGCCTTCGGAACAGTGAGCTGTCCGGGGAAGTGTAAATCTTGACATTTTGTCCTCCGTTGAAATATATATTACATAAACTATAATAATTATAGGAATAAGTCAAGTATTCCTGCATATGATGCTCCCTTATATTTTATTCCAAGTCAAGCATTTTTGGAAGCCATCCCCAAATTCTGGTATCATCACGGCGGATGCTTACAGCATATTTCCTGTTCTGAATGCATGACAGGTCTTGTGTTATAATTATAAATAACCATGGAAACCATTGCCGTACTCTTCAATCCCTCCTCAGGTCGGGGTAAATCTCTCAAGAAACGGGCCGAGATCGAGGCTCGCTTTCAGCATCATGCCATCGCTTCTCGCTGGTTTGTCTCGCGGAGTGAGGATCATCTCAAAGACCTGGCTCGGGAGCTGATCAAATCTTATTCTGTGGTTGTCACGGTTGGTGGTGATACAACCTTTACTTTGGCGGCGGCTGAGGTTGTGAACCTCTCCTCAGATGTGAGCCTGGGCATGGTAGGCGCGGGTTCAGCCAATGATATCTCCCGTGGGTTGGGTCATTATGACCTGGAAGGCTTGTGTGGGGCGCTGTTATCCGGATCCAGGCGGCGCATGGATGCTTTACAGCTGGAGATCGCTGACCGCCCGGATAAGATCATTTTTATGGGAGCTTTGAGCCTCGGATTAGGAGTGGAAGTCAATCTCTACATTGCTCAAGCTCGCGAGCGTTATCCCATTCTGAAGCGAGGCGGCAGCACAGTTCAAGCCTTGACCGGTGTGGCTGCCGTCCGCCATGCCTTTTCTCACAAAATCGTTCCCACCCGGGTTTGGCTTGAAAATCAAGGAATCTCCGACCGCTGTCCCATAACCTTTTCGCTTATGGTATTGGCGAACACACCCTATTATGCTAATGGCCTAAAAGTGTTCCCGGAGCTGTCTCCTTTTGACGGCAAGCTCTGTTGTGGGATCTTTCAATCCACTTCCTTCACCAACACCCTCAAGATCGCAGGTCGCATCTCCTCTCAGCGGCATCTGCAGAGTCCAGAGGTGGACATTCTTTCCGGCACATCTTTTCAGGTCACCCGCGATGAGCCCATTGATCTACAATATGACGGCGAAATTCTTGCAGGCACACAAGGATTCACGGTGCGGGTCCTGCCTGCCGCTGTAAATGTCGTGATCGCTGGATAAGGATTGGGTGTTATGATTGTTTTTACGGATAGTCAGGATTTCGGAAGCCACCTGTTCCCCAGGACACAATGGCGCTCGCAAGGACTTTCCGGATTAAATATAGAAGATGGCAGCCGATTCTTGGCAGAACGGATGCTTGAACCACAATCTATACATTTTGCCACGGAGTTTTCCCTAGGGGCTTGGAATTCAGCTTTTTTAGTGGAGCATTCTCCCTTTAGTCAGTTCGATCTCCTGGTTGCAGCCTGCGGCCGGCCACTAAGGTTTCCGAACAAGATCTTCTGTGTAGCTGGTTCAGGTGAGGGATTCCATGGACAGAGAGGGAGACCTTGGGCTGCAGTGAAGGGAAACCTGCATTTGAGTGTGATGTTCCAGCCACAAAAAATTATCCCTCGCTTCCATGTGGCGTTCCCTCTTCTGGCCGCGGTATCCGTCTTAGAAACGCTGGACGGCTTGGGCGAACCAAATTCCCGTGCCGGAGTGAAATGGGTCAATGATATCCTCATCGAAGGAGCCAAGGTCGCCGGGTTTGTGACTCATACTCAGAGTCAAGAACAGGAGGTTAAGTCTGTCGTATTAGGGATTGGTTTAAATATAGCAACCGCTCCGCCCGTTCCTCCCGATGCCTTTGTCCCACGAGTGGCTTCTTTGGCACATTATCTTCCTGGAAGTGAAGTCTGCTCTCTGAGTCAGGTTCTGTCCACATTGCTCAAAAATCTGGACAAGAATTATCACCTCATCCTAGAGGGCAAGATAGCTCCTCTGCTCGATTTTTACCGGGAGCGATCCCTCGTGCTGGGGCGTGGGGTTCGGGTGATGTCCGATCCCATCTCAGGAGATCCTCAGGAATTGGCATTCGGTCGAGTGTTGCATATTGGGGAAAACCTAGAACTGTATATAGAAGATCGATCAGCTCCCGTGACCCAGGGGCGGCTGATTCTCGAGGAATAGATCGAAGATCTGGGAACAGTGATACAGAGTCCCTAAAGGAGATAATTCCAGGATCACACATTGCCTTGACAGGCATCAAAGCTCGTTTTATACTGGGTG
>JAUWSR010000253.1 GCA_030609975.1 Acidobacteriota bacterium
ATTATCATAAAACTATATTGCTGGCAAGAATGAATTAATTGACACTGTTTTTTGCTCTTATATACTATGAGTTTGAAGGCAACAAACTCAAGGCGAGCGTGAAAAGATGCAATTGAGAAATACTGTGAAGTTGGCAGGTGGCATGCTGAAAAGCGCCATTCTTGGCAAACCTTCCCTGAAAATTGTGTCGCTCTATCTTACATATCGCTGCAATCAGCGCTGTACCTACTGCGGTTTCCCAGACATGGCAATGCCTGAACTCACCACATCTCAATGGGAAAATGTTATCGATCAACTGGCGAACCTTGGCTGCCGCCGTGTTGGGATCCTGGGTGGAGAACCGCTCCTGCGGTCGGATCTGCAGGCTATCATCACGCATGTAAAGAGGCGTGGCATGTCCTGTGTCCTGACTTCAAATGGGCTATTGGTTCCAGAACAGATCGAGAAACTGCGTCAGCTGGACCACCTGGCTTTGAGCTTGGATTCGGCCGGGCCGGAAAATGATTTATTGCGCGGACAAGGCAGTTACGCCGCTGTGAAAGAAGCCATTGCTGCCGCTAAAGCAGCCGGGATCGCTGTTAAAATAAATGCAGTTTTAGCTGCAAACACGGCTTCTAACCTGGATGATCTGCTTTCTTTTGTCGAAGAAAACGAGATTTACATCACCATAAACATCGCGCGCAGAAATCCTTCCGAACAGCTTTATTTTTCAGCCGAGCCTGGGGATAGGGATGAGAAAATGCGGGAGATGCTCACGAAAACAGCTCGGTTGACCAGGAGCCATTCCAGGATCGTTTTTTCAGAAGCCAGCTATCTCTACGCCTCCCAGTGGAAGGATTTTTCGATCAACCGTTACCAGGCAGATGAGCTTTCATCTGATGCTCCTTGCCTAATAAATGGGCCTCGCTGCCAAGCCGGTCGTTTTTATATGTCGATTCTGCCAGATGGGAGTACATCTCCCTGTGTTGTTACCATAGGTGTGATCCGAGGTGGGAATGTGATTAAGGATGGAGTTGCTGGAGCCTGGAAAAGTTTAGTTGATCACGAGTGTGTGGCTTGCAATGCCCTGTGTTTAATCGAACAGAATTACCTTTTTTCGCTGCATCCTAGAGTGCTAACCAATTTTGTGACCAGGCATCTGCCTCGGTTTTCCTGAATTGGCTAAAAACGCATCAAAATGAGAACTTCGCTCTCACGACCAATCCTCGGCCGGGAGCATCCACGCCTTGTTCATCTGCCGAGGCACGGTAAGTCTCATTCAAAATGTTCTGGAAGATAGCGATAAGAGTGAGATTGGAAGAGAGCTCATATCCCAGAATCGTATCAAATAGGACATAGCCGTCGACTTTAATCTCAAGCGGTCCGGGATCGCTTTTGTCCCCGGTAAGTGTAAAACGAGGTTCGATCCAGAGTTTACCTGGAGAATACGTTCCCCAAAAGGTCAAGCGTGTTGGTGGGATGTAGTTCAGAAATGCATCCGTATCGTTTTCCCTTCCCTGCATGTGGTGGAAATTGATGAAGAGTTCCAGGTCTTTAACCACGTAGACATAAAGCTCTCCTTCGATACCATTGATGCGGCCGCCTGTCAGGTTCCGGTAAAAATATTCCTCAAGGTCTGTTCCGGAATATTTCTGGATCATCTTGTCGATGCTGTTGCTGAAACCAAAGAGGGACGCATAAAACCTCTCGTGCAGATATCGCACTCCCAGATCGAAATTCAGACTTTCTTCCGGTGACAGCTCAGGATTTCCAAAAACCGTTCCCCTTCCTGTCAGGCCGGTGTAAAAAAGCTCACTTATGGTCGGAAATCTAAAGGATCGGCCCACATTGGCTAAAAGAGAGAGGCGGGGAGTGGCCTGAAAAACAGCACCCACATACAGAGATAGAAACTCGTCGTGTTTGGACTGCCTCGTTCCAGCTAGGCCCATATTGCTGGTTTGGACATAATCGAGACGACCGCCTAGGTTTAAGGACAAAAGCTTCAATACCTGGATCTTGTCATCGATGTAGATTCCGAAGTTATTCCTGCGGGCATCAATCAATGAGATCTCCTCACCCTTGGCGATCACTTCTCCAGCTTGATTGTAAAGCCATTGGGTATTCCTGTCGTTGACATTTGTCTGACCAAAATAATCGATCCCAAAGCTTAGGGTATGGCTTTGTCCCAGCGCTTTGCCGCCTCGTAGTTTTAGGCCAAAATTCGTCCCCTCGATTTTAGCCAGGTTTCTTTTTTTGACCGTGCGAGCATCTGCCCACAGATTATCGGCCTGCGTTTCCAGGATGCTGTTCAGGGCATAGAAACTGAGGTTGAAATTGTCCAGGAGAAATATTTGCTGTCGTTCATAGCCCAGTATAAAAAGCGTATTTGTTTCCTTGGGATACCAGCGCGGTTTGAACTGCGAAGTTGGGCTTGGTTTCCCGATGTCATTTCCCTGGTAGTGGTAGAGGGTTGCATAAAACCGGGATACGTCGTCTGTTCGGTCGACTTTAAACATGACGTTACGATCGGAATAGCGCGACCATGTGATCGGGCCGGCAGGAGCGGAATAGTCATCAGCTTTTTTTGTATTGGCTCCGAACATCAATCCCCATTTTCCCAGGGAACCGGAGAGAGTTGCCGCACCGGATCTTTCGTTTCGAACCGAGTTGTAGCTGAGGTAGAAATCGCCTTTGAGTGGGGAATAAGGTGCAGGCGATTTGGTGATAATATTGATGATGCCGCCCACAGCTCCTGATCCATAAAAAACGGAATAGGGGCCGCGGTTGATCTCGATGCGGTCGATATCTCCTAAGTTGAGAAACGAGGCACTGGCTCCTATGCGTCTTTCCGATGTGATGCGGACTCCATCCACCAGAAGCAGGACCCGGTGTTCCGCCAGCCCACGTATAGCAGGAGCCATGGAATAGCCTCCCTTTCCCACAACGGCGACGCCCGGGACTTTGTCTACCGATTCGGCTATGTTGGCTGTGCCCATCTCGGTCAAAACGGAACTGGGCAGGATGGTCCGGTGGGAAGGCAGGCTGATGTCGATGATCGAGTCCGCTTCGGCGGTGACCGAGGTCTCTTCCTTCAGGATCATGACGATGGGATTTTTTGAGGTCAGAAAGATCTGAATTAACTGACCTGCGGCTTCGGCCAAAGAGATCTCTGCGCCCTGGGTTGTAAAGTCAGGGTGGGAAAAGCGGAGACGCAGTGGATCCTTTTCCAATCCGTCCAGCTCGAACATCCCGTCGCTGTCAGAAAAAATAGCGATTGACGTTCCCACTACTTCCACTTTCACCTTGGCCAGAGGGTTCCCCTCGCTATCGTAAACGTGGCCTTTCAGAGACTGGGATTCAGACGCGTATCCCAGACTCGTGAGAATGACCGCTAAACAGATAGAGAGGAATCCCTTCCTCATCTTGACTCCTTTAGGTAGATGCTTGTGAAATGAAAAATGATAATATTAGGAAAAATAACGTTATCTACCTAACTTTTTTATAACGATATAATTTAACATAAGTTATGCTCTGACTCAAGAGATAGAGAAATCTGAGGCAGAGGCAGGAATGATCTGCCACAGCTCACGTATGAGAATTGCGGTCACTAGTATCTGCGCAATAAGGGCATTGTTAAGCAGTGAGGACCGCCTAGATTGTCGGCTAAATATTTCCCTTCGAAGGGAAAAACTTCTATCCCATGGTTTTCTAAGGCTTGAATTGTGTGGTGGTTATGTGCATAGGCGATCACCTTGCCCGGTCCTAACTGCACAACATTTGCAGCTTGCATGCTCAACTCGTAGAGCACACGTTCCAGCAAATACTTTTCTCGGTCCATGTCTCCTCTGTCTCCTCCCACCCAGATGATCTCATAATCCAATTCTCTAAGATAGTCGACGAGTTTCGTTTTTAATTCAACAGATTCTCCGGTTCCCGCCCTATAATGGGTTAGCCACCCCACATCAGGAATATATTTGATGGCCTTGGAGAACGATACGGGATAATCGCTCTCTTCTTCTCCTTGGTTCCTTCTATGCTTAATCCCTTGGTCTACGCTTGCCAACAGCTCGACAATGGGATTGTGTTCTGCATATTCTGCTTCAAAGAGAAAAGGTGCAGTGAGTGCCTTTTTTTCATCTATAAAGTTAAAAACGGTGTCGAGATGCATGATCTGAATATTTGTCCCCGAGAAATCCTCCCAAGGCGGCATCGAAACCCCTATAACATCCATGTTGAGTTTCTGGGCCATCTTTTGGGCGGCTTTTGCTTCACTCATGTTGTGAATACCCATAAAAATTGTGTTTTCATCCTTAACCAGAATATCACCGCCCTCACAGAAGACGCCCTCTTTCTCGGCATCGAAAGCAATCACGCAGTCTTTTAATTTCTCAGCATATCGAAACATGAATCTTCCGATCGAATGTTCCAACCTGCGCTCCCGCATTTTGGAGTTGGTGAGGATAAGGCCTTTAGGTGTAGTAGCCGCAAAATCCCGCGTGTAGAAGAACCATGTGGCCGGCTTGATCAAAGGCAGAAATCGACCTTCCGAATCGAAGTTGTAATAAATGATGTCTTTTCTCCCTAAAAGAGCAGAGCCGTCTAAGTGTGTGATCTTTTCTATGATCTGAGGAAAAGTCATCGGGAATATTTCCTGCAGTGACTGTTCCAGCCTTCCAGCCTTTCGGGCATTGGCTATGGCATTCTCCAGAAGGTCAAGAACATTAAGCACCTCAATCTCATTTTCTTTGAGGATTTCAACCATCCCCTTGTGCTGTGTAACTGCTCCATCAGCGTAAGTGATGGTGCTGCTAAAAACCTCATCCACATAAAATCCATATGACCTGCGCGATAAATCACTGCCGGGGCTAAGTACAATGACCTTTATGAGCGGGGCGATATCCGCAGGAACATAAGCTTCGGTCTTTTCTGGGACATTTGTCTGATTTATACAGCTGACAGCTAGGATGAGAACCATAGAAAAAGCCAGTCGAGATTTTGTCTTCATATGCGTATCTCCATTGTTCCGGATGAGGATAGCACAATCGAAAAGACGAGGTCAACGCCGCCATTCCATCCGGTCTTTTATTATTCTCACCTCTAATCGGTATAGATCCTGCGAGATTTATAGATATTTGATTTTTTTGTTTATCTAGTGATATCGTTTAGCGGATAAATGATAAGAAAGAGTTTCCCTTCGCTCCGGAGAACCTGGATCACATCGGTATCCAGGTCCCACCCGGTGAATACTCCGTAAAACTCACTGTAAATGGGAAGGTTATATCCCACAAAGCGGTGATTATAAAAGATCACTGATATGCGAAATATTATTAAACTGGGTTTAATGGGGGAAAGAGAAGTTTTTATTTCACGGTTAAAAAGGAGAGTAGGCTATTATGCTGAGAAAAAGCATCCATCTTACGATATTGATGTGCACGATAATTTCATTCGTTATGAGCTGTTCCACAGGAAACAGCAAAACCACAGCGAGCACACATGCGGATCTTGTTCAGTTATTTCAAGAATTCCGGGAATTTCAAAAACCTGCCATTAAAAAGGAGATCCCTGACTATTCTTATGAGGTAATGCAGAAGCAGGCGCAGG
>JAUWSR010000076.1 GCA_030609975.1 Acidobacteriota bacterium
AAGGGTACAGATACAGACGTCATGGTCATGGGCTTACGCATCCGCCGAGTTTTGGGATAGCGATAAACCCTTTTTGTGATAGACAGGGAATATTAAATAGACGGAAAAAAATCACATTTTACCTTCAATGGAAAAGGATGGGGACATGGCGTGGGGATGTGCCAGGTCGGGGCTTTCGGCATGGCCCAATCCGGAGCGACTTACCAGGAAATATTGAAGAAGTATTATCACGGTATCAAGATCGACACGATATACTAAAAAGCCAATATCTTCCCCTTTGAATCGAGAAATAATCAATCCTCCCTAAATGTATCCAAGCTAGCCAGCCACAAGAACTCTTATTTAATCGCTGCGAGCGTACTTCTGGTATCTGAACTACACGGGCTATCTGCTCTTAATTAACCTGGATTATTCACGGATTGAGATTGCTGCAGCTGCTAGGAATGTGCCCTGTAGTTTACTACCGCGAAGGGGGCATGACGAAGCAGATACAGTGAGATCGATCCGCCCGGAGGGTAAAAAATGTCGATCATTATTATAGTGACAAGGTAAACGAAGGTGTCAGGATGCATGCTATTGAAGATGCCATAAAATCTTGAGAAAGCATTACTGAAAGTAATATCGACATTTTTTATAAATAGTTCAGGCTGAAGGGGGAGATATTTGCTTTTGAAGGGGGATTCTCATACAATGGCAGATTCTATCCGGAGGATCTTATATGCCGAAAGAGATAAAAGAAGCCAGCGTAGGTCTGGCCCTTATTCCGGTCGCGTTTTTGATCCTGGCATTGTTCGTTACCATCGTTATTTTGGGGCAATCCGCCCATATTCCTCTGATTTTGGCCACAGCCGTGGCTGCTGGGGTATCTGTGGCCCTGGGTTACCCCTGGAAACAGATACAAGAGGGGATGGTCCAAGGGATCAACCTGGCGATGGGAGCGATCCTGATTCTGATGGTGGTCGGCACCATGATCGGGACCTGGATATCCGGTGGGATCGTCCCAGCCATGATCTTTTACGGTCTCAAGGTTCTTTCCCCAGGGATATTCTTGGTCGCCACCATGCTCATCTGCTCCGTGGTCTCACTCGGTACCGGTTCCTCTTGGTCGACCGCCGGCACAGTCGGGGTGGCACTGATCGGTGTCGGCCAGGGGCTGGGCATCCCTGCGCCCATGGTGGCCGGAGCTATCATCTCCGGTGCCTATTTCGGAGACAAGATGTCTCCTCTTTCCGATACCACCAACCTGGCACCTGCAGTCGCCGGAACGGACCTTTTTTCCCACATCCGGCACATGGTATATACAGTCGTTCCAGGTTATGTCATTGCCTTGGTCCTCTACGGCTTATTGGGAGCCAAGTTTGCAGGGGGAGCCCTGGACAAGCAGAACATCGATATCATGCTGTCCGCTATGAAGTCGCATTTTTTCATCCATCCTTTGCTTCTGCTGCCCCCGGTCTTTGTCATTGTTATGGTGATCCTGAAAATACCGCCGCTGCCTGCGCTTCTGGGAGGGACTGTCTTGGGGGGAGTCTTTGCCATGCTGGCTCAGTCCCACTCCCTGGGAGATATCATGCGGGCGGCCCACCTGGGGTACACCTCCGAAACCGGAGTCGCCATGGTAGATGACCTCCTGACGCGGGGTGGGCTCATGAGCATGATGGAGACGGTAGCCTTGATCATCTGTGCCCTTTCTTTCGGTGGTATCATGGAAAGGACCGGTATGTAGAAGGTTTTGGCAAGTTCGTTGTTGAAGCACGTGAAACGGACCGGATCTCTGGTCGCAACCACCGTATTCAGCTGCATCGGCATGAATATCATTGCCGCAGATCAGTACATTGCCATTGTCGTCCCGGGACGGATGTTCAAGAGTGCCTATGATGCCAAAAAACTGCATCCCAAGAACCTATCCCGCATTCTGGAAAATTCGGGAACCATGACCTCACCCCTCATTCCATGGAACAGCTGTGGTGCCTTTATGGGTGCGACTCTGGGAGTGAATCCCTTGGCTTATCTTCCCTATGCTTTCCTCAATTTGTTGGTACCCTTGGTGTCTATATTCTATGGATATACGGGTATCACCATGGAGAAAGTGTCAGACTCCCCGGAATAAAAGATCAAGGTTTACTGAATCGACCTCACTTTGTTATAATCAGGCTTCAGAAAAATGTGAGAATATCATGATATTTGGACAGGGAATCGACATCATCGAGGTCGCCCGGATCGAGAAGCAGATCAACCGTGGAGATCGCTTCAAGAATCGGATCTTTACCTCTCGAGTACGTGAATACTGCGATGGGAAAAAACACGGTGCCCAGAACTATGCTGCACGTTTTGCCGCTAAGGAAGCTTTTTTTAAGGCCTTAGGCACGGGCTGGCGGGGAGGCATGACCTTCCAAGATGTGGAGGTTGTCAATAACGAACTGGGCAAGCCCGAGATCGTGCTGTACGGAAAAGCGCAGAAGCTTGCTGAGGAGTTTGCTATCAAGCGCATCCACGTGTCCTTGACGCATTTAAAAGACTATGCAAGTTCGGTGGTAACTCTGGAAAAGTAGAAAGGAGTGCATAAGCATGTTTAACATCGGTTCGTACGACGAACGTATTAAAGACTTCAATTGGTCCATATCCGAGCAGGAGCTCGGCTACAAGCCGGGATCCGTGATCAATATCGGCTGGTATTGTTCTGACCGCCTCTGCGAGATGGGCGGAGCAGACAAACCGGCCCTGATCTGGGAAGGATTTGGAGGAAAAGAGAAACAATACACTTTTAACGACGTCCGCCTTGCCAGCAACACCATCGGGACATTTCTCCGAGAACTAGGGATCCGGGATGAGGATCGTGTCTGCATCTTTCTGGATAGGAACCCTGAACTCTACCTGAGCTTTGTAGGGATTTTGAAGATCGGAGCGATCGCCCAGCCGCTGTTTTCGGCTTTTGGAGATGAATCGCTGCATGTCCGTCTGGAAAATGCCGAAACCAAAGCCATTATCACTCAGAAGAAACATGTATCAAAAGTGCGAAAGATTCGCGACAGCCTCCCTCATTTAGAACACATTATCGTTGTGGACTATGATGGCAAAAGGCCTCTCCAGGAACGGGAAGTGGCGTTTTCTTTGGAGACCGCCACTCCAGTGGAAAGTCTCGAAATCTTTCCCACCCATGCCGAATCTCCATCCGTGCTGCATTATACATCCGGTACAACCGGTCAGCCCAAGGGTGTGAAGCATGTCCACTATTCGCTCATTTCGCAGTATCTCACCGCCAAATGGGTGCTGGACCTGAAGGAAGACGATATCTATTGGTGCACGGCTGATCCCGGCTGGGTGACGGGAACCTCCTATGGTATTATCGGACCCTGGAGCATGGGGATAACGCAGTGTGTGCTGGATTCGGGATTTTCCGCAGAAGCTTGGTACCGCTTTATCGAGAAGAACAGGGTCACAGTCTGGTATTCCGCCCCCACCGCCATCCGTTCTCTGATGAAGGCCGGAGATGAGGTTGTGGCACAATTCGATCTTTCCTCTTTGCGGCATTTGGCCAGTGTGGGAGAGCCGCTGAACTCCGAGGCAGTGATCTGGTCGGAAAAGGTTTTTGGGAAGGCCTTCTTGGACACCTACTGGCAGACCGAGACCGGTTCCATGATGATCAGCAACTATCCGGGGATGAGGATCAAACCCGGATCTATGGGCAAGCCTTTCCCGGGCATTACCGCCGCGGTGCTCGATCCCAATACCCATGAGCCGATAACGGAGACGGGCCGGATCGGTCTGATCGCGTTTAAACCCGGCTGGCCTGCCATGATGCGCACCTATTGGAACAATGAAGCCACCTACCAATCGAAATTCGTCAACGATTGGTACCTCTCCGGGGACCGGGCCAGTATTGATCCCGAAGGCTACTTCTGGTTTACAGGAAGGGATGATGATGTTATCAACACGGGAGGACATTTGGTGAGTCCTTTCGAGGTCGAATCCGCCCTGCTCGAACATGAGGCGGTAGCCGAGTCAGCGGTGGTCGCCAAACCGGATGAGGTGAATATGGAGGTTGTGAAGGCGTTTGTGGTCATCAATCCAGAGTTTGAGGCTGGGGGGGACCTAGAGCTCAAGATCATGAACTTTATCCGTAAAAGGCTGTCTCCCTTGGCCATGCCGCAGGAGATCGAATATGTCGATTCCTTGCCCAAAACCCGCAGCGGCAAGATCATGCGTCGCTTGCTGCATGCTCAGGAGTGGGGAGAAGAGATCGGCGACATCTCTACGCTTGAAGATGATGACGCGTAGGGACCATTCTCTGAATGGTCCTCTTCAATAAACATAAAGGAGAGTGTTATGGAAGACATCAAACAGGTCATACTCGATTATGTTATCGAGGAATATGTAGAGGATGAGGACGAAGAGGTCACCTTCGATACTCCGCTCATTTCCGGTGGGATCGTGGATTCCTTTTCTATGGTTTCTCTGAAAAGATTTCTGGAGAATAAGTATCAGATCTCCATCCCCGATGAGAAGGCCTCACCTGAAGCTTTTGATACGGTTGACCTCATCGTCGAGCTGGTCAAAGAATTTACTGCAGGTAAATAAGCCGTAAAAGCGATCACAATACAACCTTTTAAGGAGTTGTTCTATGAGTTTTAGCGAAAAGACAAAAGAAATATATCAGGCACAGTTGAACGATATCGAAGCCAAGGGGATATTCAAACAGGAAAGGCTTATCCACTCCTCCCAGGCTGCGGATATCGAGGTGGAATTTCCGGAGGGATCCGACCTGAAGACGGTCATCAATATGTGTTCCAACAACTATCTTGGTCTCTCCAGCCACCCTGATGTCGTCAAAGCTGCCCATGATGGCTTGGATTCCCGGGGCTACGGCATGTCTTCTGTCCGCTTCATCTGTGGCACGCAGGACATCCATAATGAACTGGAACACAAGGTCACGGAGTTTCTGGGAACCGAGGATACCATCCTCTTCCCCTCCTGCATGGATGCCAATACCGGCGTGTTCGAGGCCATCCTCACAGAGGAAGACATCATGATCTCGGACCGTCTGGTCCACGCTTCTATCATCGACGGCATCCGGCTCAGCCCCGCCCAGCACGATACCTTTAAGCACTCAAACATGGATCATCTTGAGAAAAAACTCCAACTGCATGTTGATAAACGCTTGAAAGTCGTCATAACCGACGGCGTTTTTTCCATGGATGGAGACACGGCTAAGCTAGATCAGATGGCGGATCTTTGTGAGAAATATGACGCCATGCTGTTTGTGGATGACTCACACTCCTCCGGCTTTATAGGCAAGACCGGCCGTGGTACTCATGAGAAATGCGGTGTCATGGGGCGTGTGGACATCATCACCACCACCTTCGGTAAAGCTTTAGGTGGAGCTTCTGGAGGATGTGTTTCCGGACGCCGCGAGATCGTGGAGATGTGCCGACAAAAAGCGCGTCCCTATCTGTTCTCGAACACCATTGCTCCCGTGGTGGTTTCAGGTGTTCTCCGTGTGTTGGACATCCTGTCGCAAAGCACAGAACGGCGCGACAAGCTGGAAAAAAATACCGAATACTGGCGCCAAGGCCTAACGGAAGCCGGCTTCGTCCTCAAGGAAGGGGATACACCTATCGTTCCAGTCATGTTGTTCAATGCCAAACTGGCCCAGGATTTTTCTCGGGATCTGTATACAGAAGGCATCTATGCTATCGGATTTTTCTTTCCTGTTGTGCCCAACGGACAGGCTCGCATCCGAACCCAGATCTCTGCCGGCCATGAGATGCATCATCTGGAAAAAGCGCTGGCGGCCTTTAAGAAAGTCGGGGAGAAGCACGATATCCTAGGGAAAACCAAACAAGAGATCATCGCCCAATACGGGCTGTGATCGCACGTAACATATCTTCAGCCATCGAAGCCAAGTCATAATCGGGCTTCCAGTCCCACTCCACGCGGGCGGCGGAGTCATCGATGGATCTCGGCCAGGATTCAGCTATTTGCTGCCGATAGTCCGGCTTGTATTCGATCTGAAATTCGGGGAGGTGTTTTTTGATCTCAGCCGCCAGCTCTCCTGCGGTAAAACTCATGCCTGCGATGTTGAAATCGGAATGATGCCTGAGGCGGGAAAGATCCGCTTCCATCAGCTGCATGGTCGCTTTTAAACAGTCCGGCATGTACATCATGGGCAGCATGGTATCCTCGGTGACAAAGCAGGTGTAGCGGCCGTGTTCGACCGCTTCGTAAAAAATGGCGATCGCATAATCGGTCGTTCCTCCACCGGGTAGGGTTTCGTAACTGATGATTCCCGGATAGCGACAGCCTCGCACATCCAGGCCGTAGCGCTGCACATAATAGTCACAGAGGAGTTCACCGGCAACTTGGGTGACTACGTAAATGGTCTTGGGCCGCAGTATGGTTTCCTGGGGTGTATCGTTGCGCGGGGTTTCGGGACCGAAAACAGCAATGGAGCTGGGGATAAAAATTTTCTCGATCTTCATCAGCCGGGCGGCTTCCAGGATGTTGTGGGTGCCGTTCATATTGACATCCCAGGCCAGTTGGGGGCGGTTTTCACCGACAGCCGAGAGAATAGCGGACATATGAAAAATGCAGTCGATGTGTTGTGTTTGGATGACTTCCTGGATCCTTTGCTTGTCGGTCACATCCAGGGTTTCGTAAGGGCCGGATTCAAGCAGGTCGGAGCTGATATCGCTTTTGATGTCACTGGCCACGACATTCTCGGCACCATATTTTTCCCTGAGAAGAGAGGTCAGCTCGGAACCGATCTGTCCGGCGGCTCCGGTTATGAGGATTCTTGGCGTTTCTGTGGGCATGTTTTTCCTTTGAGTGGCCTAAGGAGAATTTATATATGTCCCTCCCTGCAAAGTCAATATCAAATCTCTTCCACTTCGGATTCCCAATAGATCTAGGTCGGCTGTCGTGCGGTTCAAGGGGATAATAGCTAAGCGAATAATGGGGAAGTGCTTAATAGAAAGGATGATTTTTGATATAGTGATGTCTAGGGAAGAGACGTGAAAGACAAGATTGCGCTGGTGACCGGGAGCAGCCGAGGGCTGGGCAGGGACCTGGCGTTACGGCTGGCGACGGTTGTGGGAGGAGTGGGGGTTCACTATTTCCGGGAGAAAGAAAAGGCCGAGGATGTGGTTCGGCAGATCCGCCAGACCGGCAGACAAAGTGCGGCCTTTCGTGCCGATCTGGAGAATGAGTCAGGAGCGCTGGATCTGATCCGCCGGGCGGAAGCTGAGTTCGGGCAGGTCGATATCCTGGTCAACAACTTTGGGCCTATCTTGGTGAAGCCCTGGCAAGATATCCCCTCTGAAGAATGGGAACGCATCCTGCGGGTCAACCTTTTGAGCGCTCTCCACTGCATGCGTGGGGTTTTACCCGGAATGCGGGAAAGACGGTGGGGAAGGATCATCAACATCGGCTACAGTCGGGTCGAACAGCTGACTGCCTTTCAGACTATCACCCCTTATGCTATCGCCAAGACAGGCCTGCTGATCCTTACCCGGACGGCTGCGGTTGCAGAAGCTCCGGCAGGTGTTACGGTAAATATGGTTTCACCTGGCCTGATAGAGGAGGGGATCCTGCCCAAAAACCACAATATTCCCGCCGGCCGGTTGGGAACGTTCGAGGATGTCTCGGCGGCCGTTCTCTTCCTGTCTTCCGCAGACGCGGGTTATGTGACCGGAAATAATCTGGTTGTAGCCGGTGGCTGGAAGCTCTGATCTTTTTCAAAAAATAACTTGACAAGGGGAAGGGAGACCCGTATCTTAGGTATGGTGAACAAAATGGTGAACAAGATTCGAGCCGAATTGACAGAACGACAAAGCAGGGTTTTACAGGCCATCGAAAAGTTCGTCTTTGAGCACGGCTATTTTCCCACGATCCGCCAATTGGGAAAGATCCTGGATCTGGTGAATCCTTCGGCCGTGTTCAAACATGTGCAAAGCCTGGAGAAAAAGGGATACATAAACAAAGAGGCCGGGGAGTTGAAACTCACCCACCCTCCCGCTTCACTGGGAGCCCATGTCAAAGTGCCTTTACTGGGTCTGGTGCCGGCCGGTCAGCCTCGGGAAATGTTCGATTCCGCCCGGGAGTCGGTGGAAGTCCCCGACTGGATGCTGGGCCGGAAAGCGGGCAATGTTTTTTGCGTTCAGGTCGAGGGCAAGAGTATGGTGGATGCCTACATCGATGACGGCGACCGTGTCCTGATCGAGCGCACCAACACGGCTCATTCCGGCGAGATGGTGGTCGCATTCCTGGAGGATGGATCCATCACCCTGAAAAGACTGAAAATAGGTGGGGAAGGTACCTTTCTTCTTCCGGAAAACCCAGAATTCCAACCCATTGCAGTCGATCAACTGAAGATCTTGGGACGTGTTATCGGCGTATTACGCAAGTACTGATATTCATGAAAAATGTCGACATTTTTTACCCTTCGGGCGAGACGACCTTAATATGAGGGCGCTGGGAGGTTGCTGCGCTATGACCTCTTCGCAGTAGGTAACTACAGCTTCAGGGGGCATGCCTTGTAGCTGTGGTGAACTCGTCTCGTGAATATACGTGAGCATATAGGGTGGTTTTCCTCTGATTGATTTTTCAGGGGGATTTCTGTCTCAAAAATGGGTCTTCAGGCCCGCAAATTACTGGAGAAAAGATGAGTAGAAGATGTATTGTCCACATTGACATCGATGCTTTTTTTGCCGCGGTGGAGGAGCTGCTTGACCCTTCTCTCAAAGGTAAACCTGTGATCGTGGGGGGGCTCCCTCATGAGAGAGGCGTGGCCTCGACCGCTTCCTACGAGGCGCGCAAATACGGGATCCACTCCGGCATGCCCTTGCGCAAGGCTTATCAGCTCTGTCCACACGGGCGGTTCATCCGCGGCAATTATCAGGTCTATCAGGCGTTCTCCCGGAGTTTCAGCGAGATCCTTTCTCGTTATACACCGGATATGGAGGTGGCTTCACTGGATGAGGCCTATCTTGACCTCACCCGCTGCCGGCCGCTGTATGCCTCTTTTTCGCGCACGGTTCGGGAGATCAAACAGGTGGTCGAGAGAGAACTGGGACTGGCGGTTTCGGTGGGAGTGGGTCCCAATAAAACCCTGGCCAAGCTGGCGACCAACCTGGCTAAACCGGGTGGATTGTTTGAGGTCCAGCCGGGGGAGGAAGAGGCCTTTCTCAAGGATCTGAGAATCGAACTCCTGCCGGGGATCGGGCCCAAGGCGCAGGTCATCTTCCGGATGCTCAACATCCACAAGATCGGCGACCTGTGGGGACTGCCTCGGGCGACCCTGCGTTCGCTTTTTGGATTGAACGGAGAAGCGATCTATCTCCAGGCCCGGGGAATCGATAGCCGTCCCTTGGTCACGGCGGCTGTTCCCAAATCCGTTTCCCGGGAGACCACGTTTCTCGAAGATCTCTGGGAGCAGCGTCTGCTCCTGGCCCACCTGGCGTATCTGTGTGACCGCTTGACTCTAGCCTTACGCAAGGACCGTCTTTTTGCCCATATCGTCGAAGTCAAAGTGCGGTATTCGGATTTTAAAACCGAAGGCCGGCGCCGGCTTTTGATCTCACCACTCCAGGAGATGGGGGAGATCTTCCGGATCTCCCGTGAGCTCTTTATCGAACTCTTTTCCGGCTCACGTTTGTCTCTGCGTTTGGTTGGGGTCAAGGCATCCGATCTGGTCAGAGGGCGGCCCCTTTCGCTGTTCGAGCCTTACTCCGAACGGCAGGAACGCCTGGGTTCAGCCGTGGACCATGTCCGAGGTAAGTACGGGTTCGGTTCTCTGCTGACAGTCCGGGAGAGGATGCTGGATGAGGTTTACAGTTTTGAACGGAACCGCGGCTTTGTCCTCAAGACTGCGTCTCTTACCAAATAGCCGATGTTTGTCCCCCTGCGTGTGCATTCGGTTTACAGCAAAGGGCGGGGGGGAGCTGTTCTGGCAGAGCTTGCGTCCTGGGGTTCTCAACAGAAGCTGCCGGCATTGGCACTTTCCGACCTGGAGAACCTGTATGGCTGGGGGCGTTGGAAGCGGATCGCTCAGGAAAATAAACTGAGACCTCTCTTTGGCTGCGAGATCGAGATCCAGGAGCAGAAATTTTTATTTTTGGTGAAGGACAGAGAGGGATACTGGAACCTGATGGAGATATTTAATGGGAAAAAACTTCGTGATACCCGCGGATTGGTCACGATCTTTATCCCGCGAGCCGGAGAGCCCGGATCTCCCCAGGACCTTGGTGCAGCCGTGGGTGAGGATTTTTATCTGGGTGCGAATTTTTATAATTGGGAAAGGGTCGATACCTGGAGCAAGCAGCACAACCTGCCGGCTGTCTGGGCCAATCCCTTGAAATTTATTCATTACCCCGAGCGGCTGATCCTCCTGCACGCCATCCATAAGAAGATCCCCTATCCTCCTGAACAGGACAAGCTCGGCAACCGGATGCCGCTTTTTGGGCCCGGGCAGGGGAGACTTGCGCTTAAAAAGTTCGGCTCCGGGGTCAAGCCGCTTTTCCGGAGAACCTACGAGGTGGCGGAAAAATGCTGGTTTACCTTTGAGGACATCATCCCCAAGCTTCCTCCGGATCTCTTCCCCACACCTTTGCGAGAGGTGATCAAAGAGGAACTGCGGCAGAGAAAAAACCTGAGCTGGGAAGAACGGCAGCGAGCCCGAATCGAGCTTGAGGTTGTAGAGAAGTCGGGGTTTGCTCCTTATTTTCTCGTGGTTCACGATGTCATCCAGTTTGCCCAGCGCCATGGCATCCTTCACAATCTCAAGGGTTCGGGTGCATCCTCTTATCTGGCCTATCTTATGGGGATATCCCATATCAGCCCCATCAAGTTTGATCTTTATTTTGCCCGCTTTCTCAATCAGGGGCGTGCTGACCCCCCGGATTTTGACTTGGACTTTGACTCCGGCAAGCGGGATCAAGTCTTGACCTATGTTTTGGATAAATACGGGCAAGGGAAAACAGGCGCTGCCTTTGTGTGCAGTTTAAAAAATTACCGGGCCCGCTCGGCCCTCTATGAGACCGCTCGGGCCTTCGGCCTTCCTCCGGATGAGTCACGCTCCCTGAGCAAGAAGATCCCCATGTTCGTCAAGCCGGAATACTTGAAAAAGGACAGGCCGCTTCCCGGCTATGAGGATATCTGGAGGATGGCTTCGAACCTGGGTTCGGTCTACTGTGAGATCTCGCTGCATGTAGGCGGTGTGATCCTTACGCCGGCCCCGGTCAGCCGTTACCTTCCTCTCGAGGAGTCTGCCAAAGGCCTGCTCATGTCCCATTTCGACCGGGACGCAGTTGAGGATCTAAAGCTTATTAAACTCGACCTGCTGTCGGTGCGGGGATTGGCGGCGATCTCAGCAACCAAGAAGGTCATGGACCTCAAGGATATCCCTTTCCAGGACCGAAAGACCTATGGACTGCTGCAGCGGGCGGAGACCATCGGATGTTTTCAAGTGGAAAGCCCGGCCATGATGAACCTGCTCCGACGCATGCGGCCAGCGGGAATCCGTGACCTGACCCAGGCCTTGGCCCTGATCCGCCCGGGGCCGACCGAAAGCGGCATGAAGCAGATCCTGCTCCGCTCCCGGGAGGGCAAGGCCGTCTCTCGAGACCCCTTTATGGAGAGTATCCTCCCAGAGACCGAAGGGCTGCTGCTTTATGAGGAACAGGTGATGCAGATAGCCGAACGGGCGGCCGGAATGTCTCCGGAGGAAGGAGACATGCTCCGCCGCAGCCTGAAGAAAAAACGGACGGATGAGGCCTTTAAGGAGAAGTTTTTCCGGGAGACTGGAGAGCGGGGATACACCCGGAAGGAGATCAAAAAACTGTGGGACAGCATGGAAAAGTTTTCCTCGTACTCCTTCAATAAGGCCCACAGTGCCTCCTATGCCTGCATGGCTTATCAAGCTGTCTACCTCAAAGCTCACTTTACCCTTCCCTATCTGACTGAGGTGCTTAATGCCGGGGGAGGTTATTATGGTGTGGCAGAGTACATCGAAGAGACCAAGCGGTGCGGAATAAGTATCCTGGGGCCGGATGTGGGGCGGAGCGGCTATTTCTTCGAGGTGGAAGGCGATGCCATCCGGGTGGGCATGACCTCCATCAAAGGGTTGGCGCTGCGGACGGCCGATAAGGTCATCGGAGAACGAGAAAACAGCGCTTATCTTTCCATCGAGGATTTTCTGCTGCGGGTGTCTTTGACGAAATCCGAGCTTTTTGCTCTGATCAAGGCGGGAGCATTCGATTCCCTGGAACCCAAACGGACGGAACAGATCCTCCGGTACTTCCAAGGCCTTGAGGGTATCGGGGAGGTCGCGGACCTGAATATAAAACAGAAGCGGCGGATGCTGGTCGAATCTCTGGGGTTCGACCCGGAAGGGGACTCACTTTCGCTGGTTGAGGGCAAACGGCCGGCCTTGAGGATAAAAGATCTCAAGGATTACGCCGGGCATGAGGTCGAGCTCATAGTCCGGGTGGTGGATGCCCGGCTCAAAGGTGTCAACAACGGACGTAAATATTTCTTTCTTTTCGAGGACGAGACCGGGCTGCTCGAAGGGGTGGGAGAGACTCGGTGCCTGACGTTCGGTATTCCCCCGGCTTGCCAT
>JAUWSR010000047.1 GCA_030609975.1 Acidobacteriota bacterium
GTGAGAGGATCGGGTTATATTTTCAAGATTGATTCGCCAGAATAATCTTTTCTCACAAACTCCCCTTCAGCTTTGACCGATATCTATCATGACTTTATCGGCACGGAAGTCGTCGAGCAGCTAAATATCACAATTGGCAAAGATCTACCCGAGTGGACGGCAACCAAAGGAGAATGGGGAATCTTAAGGATCAGTTACTTTTTCAGATTCGTGTTCTTTATCTTTTGTGCGGTTGTACTCACAAAGTTGACAAAAAGAAAGGCCTGACCTCATCGCTCCGTCCCTCGCCATCGTTTGCCCCATAGACAATGTCCCATTTTGGCTGCTTTCAGCAGTTTTGTAAGGGTCGAATTAGGGAACTGGACTATTAAAGTCGGATTAACTTTTATATAATCGTGTTACAAATGCCAAAGAATCATAGTAATGAACACCGCTTAAATACCTGGAAAGAAATTGCTCAATATTTGGGCTGTGGTGTTCGCACATGCAGAAGATGGGAAATCGAGTTAGGGCTGCCCGTACATCGAGTCAGAGACTCTGGGAAATCAAGAGTTTATGCCCACAAAGATGAAATAGACGAGTGGCTAAATGTCAGGCGTCAAAATAATTCACACCCCCGAAATAATATCTCGATCAAAAAAATATTCATAAAAAAAATTGGACCTGTCTTCCTCATACCAGTACTTCTTGGTCTTTTTTATGTTTTTTATAACCTATGGGAGAACAAAAACCCTAAGTCTTTCAAAATTGTCGGCACTGAACTGGTGATCCTCAACGAAAAAGATAAAGAGATCTGGAGATTCGATACCAAAGTTAATAATCTTGTCACTGAGGAGGAATATTTAAACAGATCCCAGTTCAAAAGACGTAATTCCAAGACCCATCATGTTTACCTGCCTTATGTTTCCATAGAGGACTTAGATAACGATTCTAAAAAAGAAGTGCTCTTCAGTATACAGACTCAAGACAATTTTAATGAAGGGCTTCTGTTATGTTTCAACCACAAAGGCAAAGAGTTATGGCGATTTCAAGGTGGGAAAGAGCTCACGTTTGGAAACGAAAAATTCTCACATGACTATAGGATAGATGGCTTTGGCGTTGAAGACTTGGACAACGACAGCAATATGGAAATATTGGTAATATCAGATCAAAGATACTTCTATCCAACTCAAATGGTTGTCCTTGACAACTCAGGAGAGATGATTGGCGAGTATTGGAATTCGGGTCGACTCACTGATTTTGTGTGCAAGGATTTAGATGAAGATGGGCACAAAGAAATTATTGTTGCTGGCATGAATAATGAATACAAAAAAGCAGCTCTTATTGTTTTTGATTCAACTCGCGTTGACGGAGCATCTCCCCAGGGGAGTGACTATAAATGTTCTGAGCTTTCTCAAGGTACTGAAAAATACTATGTTCTTTTCCCTAGAACAGATGTAGATAGGCTGGACAATCTACTAGAAACAATTTTGAGTGTGAAGTTACTTCAAGGCAGACGATTATCTGTACTGACAAAATTTAGTAACATATTTTTTGAGCTTGATTATAATTTAGAAATAAAAGAAATCCATATCAGCAATAGCTTTGAACAGAATCATAGGAATGCAGTTAAGTTGGGGAGGATTAGCAGCTCGCTGAATGAAGAATATTTGGATAACCTGAAAAATGGGCTGCTCTATTATGATGGGGAAAGCTGGGTGCCCCAAGCTACGGTGTCAAACCCTTGGCCAGATTCATCCAATTAGTCCAGCCATTCTCACAGAGAATTTCTAATTGAAAAACGCAGGCTACTCTCCATTCGCTATATCCGTAGGGAAAATACGGGGACAAAATAGGGTAAATTGTTAAAAATAAAGGAGAAAGGATATGACCCGTGAAGGAATCGAACCTTCAACCTGCTGATTAAGAGTCAGCTGCTCTGCCAATTGAGCTAACGGGCCATAGAGTCCATTTATATTAGGGAAATCGTCGTTTCTTGTCAATTTGTTTGTCCGTATGTTTATGAGGTTGCTTCGTCACTGCGTTCCTCGCAATGACATCAGTTTTTAGATATAATGGCGGTAACAGCTGAAACCATGGAATTGAACACTTTTTTGATCATATTTGCTGCAGCACTGCTTGTCGTATTTGTTGTGCTTGTTTGGATGATCCGAAGCACCGGCAAAAGGTTCGAAGATCTCAAACATGCCCAGGGCGAAAATAAATCTATGGAAATGATGCAAGCACAAATAGGACAACTCACAACAAATATCAACCAGCAGCTTCACAACATGAGTACACAGTTCCAGCAAACGACAGGTGACATCGGGGATACCCTGGGAGATGTCAAAAAAGACCTGGGCAAGATGGAGGTGGTCACGAAGGAAGTCTTGGAAAAAGCCAAAGACATCTCCAACCTGGAAAACCTGCTGCGGGCACCCAAATTCCGGGGTGGTCTGGGAGAACTTTTTCTAGGCGATCTCCTGGCCCAGATCCTTCCTCCCGCCCATTACACTCTACAGCATAGATTCAAAAGCGGTGAAACAGTTGATACCGTTGTCCGGATCGGTAAAAATATCGTCCCGATCGACGCCAAGTTCCCTCTGGAAAATTTCAAACGTCATCTCAGTGAAGAGAATGAAAAGGCCAAGGCAGATCTTCGTAAACTCTTTGTGGCCGACGTCAAAAAACACATCGATGCCATCGCTAAAAAATACATCCTGCCGGATGAAGGCACCTATGACTTTGCTATGATGTACATCCCCGCAGAAAATATCTACTACGAGACCATCCTGAAAGAGGAGGAGTTGGGCAAAGAACGAAATGTCTTCTCCTATGCCACCCAAAAAAAAGTGATCCCGGTATCCCCCAATTCTCTTTTTGCCTACCTTCAGGTCATTGTCTTGGGACTCAGAGGCATGCAGATCGAAAAGTCCGCCCAAACCATTTTCCAGTCCCTGTCCCGGCTGCAGGGAGATCTGACTCGTTTTACAACGAATTTTCAAATCATCGGGACACACTTAGGAAATGCGAAAACCAAATTCGATGAGGCGGAAAAAAGGCTGGAGAAATTTACGGATAAACTCGATCAGATCGGCGGCGACGATATGGAAAAGCTTCCGGAAAAGGCTGAAGACCCCAAGCCCGAAGACTAAGCTCTGCCGGCCAATCTCTCCTGCCTCCGACCTGGAGGATCCTTCATTTCCTCTGCAAAAGGGCTATAGTTTCCAGGAAATTCGTGAAAGGAAACATGTCGAATGCTGCCAGTGCAACCACTTCGAATCCTTTCTTCTGAAGGAACTCAAGGTCCCGGACTTGGGTTTCCAAACAGCAGGAAACCATCAGGCATAAGCTTATATCGGAGCGGGCGGTTCGTTCCAGCACAGGGACAGGGCATCCTGTACGTGGAGGATCAAAAATCAGGAGATTATCCGCAAAAATCTCAGCATCGGGGAAATATTTCTGGACATCGCAACAAACGTACTCCGCCTTGGCAAATCCTCTCTGCAAAGCATTATTATTTGCGTTCTCGATTGAACGTTGCTGTGAATCGATACCCAGGATGGGAATACTCGCTGTTCCCACCAACAAGGAAAACAATCCCACCCCGCAGTAAAGGTCACAGATACCTGATAAGGGCCGACTCGACAACATTGTTTTCGCTGTCTCTAACAATTCAGGCGTCAGACCGAGATTGGACTGAAAGAAGGCGGAATAATGGGCCTGAAATTCCTCCCCCAGAAGTTTGTGGCACAAAGCTGAATCCCCGAACACCTGCTTTTGTGAGGGAACAGCGATTCCGACCAAAGTTTGATTATCTGCCAACAGCTCCTGGGCCAACGCCTCATAGGGCTGCTTGTTTCTTTTACCGACAGAGAGGGTAAGATGCGCTTTTTGATCCCCATGTGTGAGTTGGATCTCAAATCCATCCACCTGAAATTTAGCATAATTTTTTGAAATAAACTTGAAACTTCTTGTGACGATGTCGCGTCCCCAGTCAGGCAGAATCCAAAGCATTTTTTGTACATCTACCTCCCCTTCTATAGGATCGGTTCCGCGTAGAACTGGACCTGTTGCCTGTGAGAAGATCTTAAACTTGGCGCGATTGCGGTATCCATTTTCTAAAAAGGATGGCAGGATCCGGGCACAGAGAATATCACAACCGATCTGAGCCAATCGGTCGTTCAAGGCCAAGGTTTTATCTTGTAGGTAGCGCTCGTAGGATAACACTGTTTTCTTCCTGTGGAGCTAAATTAGCACGGAACCTCACATAGAACAAGAAGGGAGCCCGGCCAAAAACACCAATTGTAAACCCTCCCTCCGTTTTGAACTTCCCGACTAAACCAGGTATAATCCAAATCCTCTTCAGTCAGATGCGATATATACGGCTATTTTTCTGTTGTTTCCTTATCTTCTCTTCCAGCGTGAGGGCAGAAGAGCCTGAGGCTCAAAAGCAGAGGCCAAAAGCCACGGCGAGCCTGGAGATAGGTGCAGACTCATTGGAGAGACGTTACATCCGCCCAAGACTCCGTTTCGATTTCCCTGTGAGTTTTGGCCTGTTCTATCTGGACAGCGATTATTACCAGCGCATGAACGGACAACTGCAGGGTGAAGTCGATTTTTGGATCGATCTGGGATTCTACAAAACGCTTTCCCGGCAGTGGCAGCTTACAATCGACCTCAACCATTTCTGCCGGCACACAACCTCGTTCGACTATCCCCATGTCTTGGACGCCAACGAACTTCTTGCGGAGTTCTGGTTCGATCTCAGTCTCTTCAGGCTAGGCTTGGGAGGAGGGACATTCCTGGGAGGGAATGCCGGCTACAAGAGCCTGGTGATCCTAAATATAGACTGGCACCGGATCCTGGATTCAGAGTTTTCCTTCATGGCCGAGACAAAATTGGTGGATTTTAAGGAGGCCTTTTACGAGTTCGAGCTCAGCATCGCCTTGGATCCCAGTGTGGATATCTTGGCTCGTTACACTAAACATTATGCTTACCCAAAGACCACCTATCTGGGGCTTCGCTTCAATTCCTACGGTAAGACGGGAGAATTCATCGACAAGGTCATGTTTCGTGGAGGTGTCTTCCCAGGGGATGAAACTCAAAAAGTCTTCGCTGAAAATGAATTCAAACTCAGTTTTTTTCGTTCGTTGGACAAACAGGTGCTGCTTACGCTTAACGGAAATATCCCCATCAAACGCAAAGACTCTTTCTTCGGTACCTTCCATCCCGAAGAGATCAAATATCTAACGACCCTTGAGTATGAGAAGAAAATCGGGTCTGAATTATATGGAGTTGTATGCGGCCGTTATGCGGTCCACATGCCGGTGGATGTAGCCCAACACTTCTATTCCAGCTTGGGCGTCGGCATCGGCCTTAAGAACCAATCCCACTTTAAGAAACTGGAAAAACCTGTCCGGTTTTCTGTGTACGCCGGTCATAACTTCAGTCATAAGTACGACACCGCCCTCCGCTTGGGAGTGAATACCGTTGCTAAAGCCATGAATCTTGGTGTGGATATTCAAGCCGAACTCAATCCGAACCGGTTTACCAATTTGGTGGAGGCCTTTGTGGAATTTGGGAAGGAGGTCAAGTTCAGGCCCTACATTGCGTTTGAATGGACGGAATTCCTCGACTCCGACCAGACTGGCACCCGCCTCCTCTTCGGCATCGACCTCACCACTTGGAAATAAAAAGCCATCGATCCCATAGGTCAGAGGGTCTGCATAGGAGATTCTGTCACGATGGCATATTTTGTGGGACGATCGGCAGTTTTATCCAAAGTTCAGCTCTTTAAAATCGAGAACAAAGGTCGTTCCTTCATCTCGTTGGATATTTAGAGTTCCCTGCAGCTGCTCGGTCAGCATATCCACCAACTGCAGGCCGAAGGAATCGCTCTTTTTCGGATCCAGATCACCTTCCATCCCTATTCCATTGTCACTGACTTCCAGCCGTATCATGTCCTCTTCGGTGGGAAACATGCTGACTTTTATCTCACCCCGCTTATTTTCGGGAAAGGCATGTTTTAAGGCATTGGATATCAGCTCACTCACCAACAGGCCGCAAGGAATAGCGGTATTGATGTCCAGAAATATATCGTGCATATTCACTCTCAGAGCAATCTTATCCGGTGTGATCCCATAAACCTGAAAAAGACTGTGAGCCAGGCTTTGAACATAATCGCCAAAATCGACCTGGGAGAGGTCTCGGGACTTGTAGAGTTTTTCATGCACCATGGCCATGGAGCGGATGCGCAAGCGGCTCTCCTTGAACATCTCCAGCGCAGCCTCATCCTTTACATACTGAGATTGCAGGTTCAACAGGCTGGAAATGATCTGCAGGTTGTTTTTTACCCGGTGATGGATCTCTCTCAGAAGGATCTCTTTTTCCTGAAGAGAAGCTCTGATCATCTCCCCACTGTTTTTTGATTCAGTGATATCCCGTGCCTGGACCACGGTAACGATCCGGCCTTTCATGTCCTTGATGACAGAAGAGCTCAGCTCCAGCCAGCGTTCTTTCCCATCCGGACGCACATAGGCGAAATCATAGACCGAAGGAACATCCTCTCCCCTCTGCCTTCTGCGGTAGCGGTCAGCCAAGGTTTCTCGCAAGCTATCTCCCACAAGCTCACGAAAATCTATCCCCTGAAATTCTTGCGATGTCAGGCCCGTTACATCAAACATTTTGTCATTGGCATAGATCACACGGTAGTTATCATCGACGAGGACGATACCGTTGTGGGAGTTTTCCACGACCGAACGATAGAGCTCCTCACCCTCGCGCAGAGCCTCTTCCGTCAGTTGACGGATGATGGCATTGGTCACTTGTTCGGAGACGAATACCAAGATATCCTTTTCATCCTCGGAGTAGCGGAAGCCTTCGGTATAGGTCTGAACCACCAACACTCCGATGGTTTTGTCTTGAGCCTTAAGGGGAACGCCCAACCAATCTATCGAGGACGGACCGATGGATTCCACTTCTCCTTTTTTTTGGAGTTCGGCAAACACAGCGGGAGAAGCCAGCAGCGGCTGTCCTGTCCGCAGGACATGCTCGGTCAGGCCTTTACCCAACTTCCCAGGGCCGGGCGGAGCATCAAACTCATCGACAAAATAGGGAAAGCTGAGCATCTCAGTCTCTTCATCATAAAGTGCGATATAAAAATTATCTTTTGCCGGCATCAATTCGCTGATGATCTCGTGGATCAAACGAAATAGCTCATCCAGATTCTTGGCCGATTGGGCCGCTTCGGAGATCTTGTATAGAGAGGCTTGGATCTTTTCTTTTTGTTTACGAGCAGAGATGTCTCGGGCAGATGCACAGATATAACCTTTTCCCTCGAAATCGACGTAATTTCCCATGATCTCAACCGGAACCTTCCTTCCATCTTTGGCTAGAAATTCTGACTCCAACATGTGGAATCCAAGCTCTTTGATAGAATCCCAAAGCGGGCTCCAAGTTTCCGCTGTGATACGGATGTCAATGTCGATAATCTTTAATTTGAGGAGCTCATCCTTGGAATAACCTAGCAGATCTATCATAGTCTGGTTTACATAAATAATACGACCTGTCTCGTCTCCCCACATTTCAGCGTTTCCCGAGCGGTCTGCACTTAGCTTGTAAAGCTGTTGTTCATGCGCTTTCATATAACCATTTTTCCTGTCTTATGCCGGCCCCATCACTTGAACATTCATCCTTTTAGTGTCATTGCGAGAAGCGAAGTTGATTCCTCACTTCGTTCGGAACAGGCTCCGCAACCTCTATCACAGATCTCCTTTTGTCGTCAATCTGTACGAAAATAGGCATCTCCATCATTGGGTTCTTTGGAATCAACGACCGGCTTCCAACAGATATACACTGTCTCCTCACTCCGTAGGAGATCGATCACATCCCGATATTGATGTTCCGGCGCAAAATAAAAGATCTTGCGGCCCGATAGATATGGCTCCGGCATCTTAGCTCCCTCTCGGGCAAAAACCGCGTGTGCCACTTCCTCCTCGCCTGAAAACAGCCGGATGATCTTCTGCCCCCAACGTGTGCGTGCACCTTTGAGATCGCTGGCATAGATCTCGACCGAGAACCCGTCAATTTTGTGCTCCGTTATGTTCATGCAAAAACCTCCTATCAGCGTCTATTCAGCAGAACCCTATTTTTTTCAACATTGCTTTCCCCCTCCGCGGCGGCTAGATGATTAGATAGGAAAATCGGAAAATTGATCGATAGTGCCTGGTTTTCAGCCGTGCCCGCCTCATTCTTCGGCGACAATATTTTCCAGTTCGGTGATCTTTATGTGCAGTTTTCCGGCCATGGTCCTCAGGAAATCGATAATCTCTTCCAGGTCTTCCGGGGCGAACAACTCCCAGTCGTTCATCTCACATTCGTCTTTGCCTCGCTCCAGACTAGCGATTGCATCTTCGATGTTGACCAGCAGACGTTCACAAGCTTCGTCTTTTTCGCCCATTTTGAATTCCTCCCTAACTAGGCTCGAGTCTTTTCTACCACAAGGAATTTGACATGTCAACGGTTTGTTTATTGACTTTTTCCTGGGGTGAAACAAAAAATAATTTTCTGATTTCTTTAAAATATTTAGCCTGGAAGGTAAATTTGGCTGACTTATTTTTGGAAATAGTTTTAGGAAATATTTCAATCACAATGCTGCAAGATGAATTGAGTAATAGGTTGATTATAATTAAAATATATCTCGGTGTCAGCCAAATTTGTGAATAGTTCAGGTTAGGCAATTTACATTCAATATAATTTGGTCTAGAATATCACTCTTATAAATTAGCCTGGATTATCCACGAGGTGAGATTGCCGTAAATATGAGGAGTTAAGGATGAAGCTGTGGTAATCCATTTTTATGAATAATTCAGGTTGAAAGGATAATAAAGCCATGAAAAAGTATTATTACTTGGAAGGTCACAAGGCTAAAACAGACTATTCCCCGGAAGAAACATTGCTCTTTGAAGACAGTCGTGCTTACGCATCCGAAGAGACGGCACTTGCTAAAGCCAGGGGTTCCTTCGAAAATAAAGAAGAGTTAGGCCTAGTGGTTATTTATAAAGGAATAAAAGGCGGAGACCGCTATGCATGCAGATACATTTTCCGCAACCAGAACGGTCAAATTGAAGAGGTCGATAACTGGTGGAGCGATACCGCTTACTAAAACCCCCGGGCGAACATCGTCCAGAATTTGTCTCCTAACTCCAAATATTTATTCATCGCCGCACGGGCAAAATCGTTCGTATAGGTGGTGAGGAACTTTTTCATGGCCTCAGTGTTGGTGGCATCGCCGCTGCCGTAGATCTCCAAGGCCTTTTTTTCGATCATCCCCAATTCTGTGAAGGCCTTATCTTCAAATTCTTTGACAGCACCTTCGATATCTCCACGCGTATCCCCCCATCTCACGGTAGCCAGCTTGTTAGCTCGGCGGAACCACCAGCAGGCGGAATCCATACGGAAGCGTTTTTGGCCGCAAATGGCGAAACTGGGCAGCAGTTCGGTCGTTCCCGAAAAAATCGGGATGCGAGGGCTCTGAGCAGGGTTATCGAAAGAAAACCAGGCCACTCCGCCCAGCTCATCCGGAAGCCAGCTCCGGCACTGCAGCACCTCAGAATAGGAACAGGCCGCAATGGCAATGGTTCGCTGCCGGGTAACCGCATCGGGCTTGAGGGCATTGAGGAGTTGCATGGTATTGTAGGACATCCAAGGATTTGCAGTGGGGCTTTTTTCCACCTCTTGCGAGCGGCGCTTGGGGGCCATCAGGTTCTTAGTCATGTCCAATTCCGTTCCCTCATAGGTCTGACGGAAAAGCGCCATGACATCCCGCGCCGAGACTTTCTCATCAGGTTTAACGCTGAAGGGAAGCTCATCGGCGTCAAAGCTGAGATTCAGAGAAGGAGCCATATTGCTCAGAATGAAGAATTCCCGTGTGGAAAAAGGTTTTCTTCCGCTGTAGGCCTTCCAGAAAACAAACTCCTCCCCGCTGTTGGGGTCCCAATAGCCCATCTCCTCGGCGATCTGAAAGACATTTTCCGAGGCCATGTAGTAATCCGGATCGTCCAGATCGAGCTTGCCGATACGCGGGATATTGGCGGAAACACCTACGTGATCATCCGGGATGCGCTGAGCGGCCCAGACCCCACCGATCTCGAGCGGTCCCTGACCCAAGACTTCGAACTGCCAGACTTCCTTGGTATCGGCGATGGTCAGGCACTCGCCGAAATCACAGTATCCGTAGGCTTTGATCAATTCGCCGGCAAGTTTGATAGCTTCTCGTGCCGTTGAACATCTCTCCAGTATCATGCGTTGGATCTCTTCGATCATAAACATGCCTTCGGTATTGCGCAGTTCACGCTTTCCCCCAAAGGTGGTCTCACCGATGGCCAACTGTTTTTCATTCAGACATGGATAGGCCGTGTTCAGGAAGGCAAAGGTCTCCCTTACCTGCGGAATCTCCCCTTTGACCTGGACTCGCCTGAGGTCGCCGGAAAATTCGTTATGGAGCAGCCCATCATAGATCTTGGTCTTGGCTCCCTCGGGGAATTTCCGGTGTGGCTCGAAGGTTACCCAGGTGCGATAATTCCCATCGCAGGTCTGGGAAGTGATAACTGAACCATCGGTAGTCGCTAAGCGTCCCACCATGATGCTGGTACAAGCTCCCAGCTCTGCGATCTGCTGCTCCAGTTCCCAATCGGCGACACTGGATGGGGTGAACTGAGAGGAAAGCACGGAAACAGAGACCAAGATAAGGAAGAGTAAAAACAGATGTTTTTTTAAGTAAAAAATTGGAGCTCCTTTGCGCATCCCATTTCTCCTTGCCATAAATTTCTCCCATTATTGCGCATCTACTGAGCCCTGTCAATCTGGTAAGAAAAGGGGGTAAGCATCCGCCGTAATGATACCGGAATTTGGGGATGCTTCCGAAAAGGGCTCACCCAAAGATAGAAAAACAAAAAGATATCCGAGAATTGATCCTGGCGGCAAATTTAGAAAAAAGCGGAGTGCTTGAAAGGGAATAGATCAGCAGCGCCACCCAGATGAAGCTGAAACTGATGAGGTGGCTGCGTGTGAACGGCTCCCCATAAACTACGACACCCAAAAAAAGCTGCAGACTGGGAGCAATATATTGTAGAAAACCGGCTCGTGAGAGAGGAATCTTGCGGACACCAAGCGTAAACCATAAAAGCGGTGCGGCTGTAACCACACCGGCACCCAGCAGCAAGGCGTGTAGGGAAAGAGAAGCGTTTCCCACGGCTCCGGTCCCCCTGAATCCAATAATAAATATATAGGTCAGAACCAGAGGAGCCAGCAGCGCGGTTTCAGCTGTCAATCCAATCAAAGCTTCCACGCGGGCGGTTTTCCGGAACAAACCATAAAATCCAAAGGTAAAAGCCAGAGAAAGAGCGATCCAGGGAAACTTTCCGTGCTGCAGCGTCAGATACACCACTCCGCTCAGGGCAAGGATAAAGGCGAATATCTGCCAAAAATTCAACCTCTCACGCAGGAAAATGACTCCAAGCAGCACGGATATCAAGGGATTGATAAAGTAGCCCAAGCTGGTGTCTACGATATGATTATTGATGATAGCCCAGATATAAATGAACCAATTCGAACCGATGATGGCCGCTGTCAGGAAACATATATTGCGGTTTTTTGCGAGTTTGAAGGTTGTTTTAAATGTCCGCCATCGTTTTTGCAGCCATATAAGAAAGCCGGTGAACACAAATGACCAGAAGATCCGGTGAGCTAGAATCTCCATGGGAGGGAGCGATGCCAAGGCCTTCCAATAAACGGGAAGCAGACCCCATGAGACAAAGGCCAACAGGACCCACCAGGTCCCAACGGCTTTTTCACTTTTCTCCAATTTGCTCCGTTCCTCGTTTTTCGATCTAAAAGCCTACAGTATATAATCATTGTTTAAAGAGATAAAGGATCACAACATTATTTTGGGGAGAACCTATGGCTTCTGTTATAATAGTAAAAATAATGACTTAGCCTTTGATCAAATTACTCAGGAGGGAGAACATGCGTAAAGGATTAACCATACTTGTCACAGTCTGTTTTATTTTTGCCTTGTCCGGATGTGCCTCAATGAATAAAACCCAAAAGGGGGCGGTCGTCGGGGGGGGTGCCGGTGCTGTGGTGGGCGGAGTTATCGGAGCAGCAGCCGGGAGTACAGTGCTGGGCGCCATTCTGGGAGCTGCTATCGGGGGGGCTGCAGGCGCTTACATCGGCAATTACATGGACAAACAGGCCAAAGAAATGGAACAGGATCTTGAAGGGGCTAAGGTGGAAAGAGTAGGCGAAGGCATAAAGATCACCTTTTCCTCAGGTCTTTTGTTCGATGTTGACCGGGCCGTGCTCAAAGATGAATATAAGACAGAGATCCGGGAGCTGTCCGAGATCCTGAATAAATATTCCGACACCAATGTCCTCATCGAAGGGCACACCGATTCCACGGGCTCGGAGGAGTACAACCTTACGCTCTCCCGGCAGAGGGCCCAATCCGTGGCAAACTACCTGGCTCAACTGGAAGTCAATCCCACACGTTTCACGATCATGGGATACGGTGAGAGCCAACCCATCTCTGAAAACGAGACGGTTGGCGGCCGCGCTCAGAACCGCAGAGTCGACCTGGGTATCTGGGCTAATGACAAACTAAAAAAAGCAGCCAAAGATAAAGGCGATGACAGTTTTTATGAATAAGTCAGCTTAAAAAAAATAGCGGATGCCTATTCCGCCGTTAAGATAAAGTTCTGTTTTTGGAGCCAAATCAAATACCGGTACAAATTCGACAAAGATATCCAGGGGGGCTTTCTCAAACATATAATTGATCCCCAGGGGAAATCGTATTCCCATCCGAACATCCGTCGTCGTTTTTACGCGAACTCCGATTCCATAATATACCGGAAGATAATCATCGTCCAGTCGGATGAGATCGAAGTCATGAAAGATATAATCGACATTCGCCTGAAATGAATTTTGGTGTCCGAAAGACCAAGCCGCCGTACCTACGATCGCAGTCTTGTAACCGGTCCACGCCTTAAAATTGATTCCGGTGGGCTCTCCCAGGAGCACGCCTAGGCCGAATCCTTCCTTTTGCGCATGAGCTTGGCCCGCGAACATAACACTCACAATAAGGAGTAGGAAAATTAATTTCTTCATATTGTCCCTCTAGAAAAATGACGTCTCAACCAAGTATACGAAAAGAAGACGGAAACGGTTGATAGGATGTTTGTTAGGTCGCCCCGACTATTTCAACGCGATAGATTTTACGCTATCGGACAGCTTGGGAATGGCACACCCTTCACTGTCGGGTTGCATATGGAATACATACCAAGCACACTCCCCTTTTAAACACTCGGCCGCTTCTTTGTCGCTCTCACCCAATATATTTCCTCGTTGTTTAACGGCCATCAATAATAACGGACAGATTATCATAGTACCCACTCCCTTAGTTTTCTTTCTTGTTTCACTATTGATTATCTCGCCTGAGCTGTCAACAAAAAACTCAGCCTGTTTAAGCTACCTTTTAGTCGGGACAAAAGGACAAGCTTCGTATTAAAAAACCAGGATGTTGCAAGAACAATACCGAAGCCTAGTCGACCTGCCCGTTCAACATGTGCTGGAACAATGTCTGGATGTCTTTTTCCAACTCTTTATCCTGCTTGAACAGCAGAGTAATATAGCGTTCTCCTCCCTCATAAAATGTCACCCGGTTGAAAGGAGGATCGACTCCACCTCGATTTTCGGCGATCTCGAGCTTATTTCTCAGTCTATTTTCGATCAGCCTGGCAAAGCCCTCTTTCCATTCCTGCCAGACCATGTATTCATAATCCATGGCGTTGAGAATTTCTCTTAAAAACGCACGGCAACGCGCCACTCCCTCTCCATCACCAGCTGCAGCTGTCTCAAGAAAGAGTGAATAAACTTCCACGAATTCGACATCCCCGTAGGGGAAAGGATGACTTAGCTCCCACATAAAATCGCTCTCTGATTGGGCTCTTTGAGCCACGCGCAGCCGGTTTTTCAGCTCGGGCTCTCCGTTTTCCATCTGGGCACAGTGGATAAATTCATGAAAGATCATCGCATAACCGGAAATGTCATCAAAAACATCGCCGCTCACTACACAGGCCATCTTATTCTCATAAAAATCCAAGGGAAAAGCAGCCCTGATTCCTTGAGAAACGATCATGGCCGGGCGGGCGGACTCAGCAAGTTCATAGCCGCCGGCGGCATTGACGTCGAACACATAAAAATACTCCCCCTCCACCACAGCCACCGGGTACAGTTTTTTGAGCAAAGGATGGAGAGAGTGGATCTGTTTATGGACCTCCACCAGCTTTTTCAGGCTTTGTTCATATTTGGCACTGATTTTTTCTGGTGCTTCGGCTTGGCCGAAAAGGCAGAGATGCAGCGAGCCGATTAAACCTAACAACAACAGACACTTCCGCATATAAAATCTCCTCGATTCCACTCTTATACCTAAATACTCCTAAAAATGCCAGCGGCTCGAATACGTATGAGACTGCCGATACTAAGTTTTTTTGTTTAAAATCGAACACAATCAGTATAAAATCTTAATCATTCCATGGAATTTTGAATGATCCTAGAGTAAGGTTCAAGACAGTTTAACAAGGAGGCGTGAACCATGCGGAATAACAGAATGACTCTGAGGAATCTATCGTTTTTATTTATATTATTTCTATTTTTTGTCTCAGCCGGACCGTTCTTCCCCGCCCAGACTCAAGGCAAGAGCGACTATTATCCGGGGAAAAGAAATCAATGGGAAAAACGATCACCTGAAGAAATGGGCCTGGATCCAGCGCTGCTCCAAGAAGCGGTTGAATTTGCCAAGGCTCATGGATGGGAGGGGCCCAAAGACCTCAGCATCTCGATCAAGCAGGCCTTTGCCAGAGAGCCGTTCGGAACCATCGTCGGCCCGGTGCAAGCTCGGGGGGAGACCAATGGACTTATCCTCAGGAGCGGATACATAATCGCTGAATGGGGAGATACACAGCGTGTGGATATGACTTTCAGTGCCACAAAAAGCTATCTCTCTACCACCGCTGGTCTGGCCTTGGATGCGGGCTTGATCGATGACGTCCATGATCCGGTGAAGATCTATGTCACAGACGGAAAATTCGATTCCGAGCACAATGCCAAAATCACCTGGCACCATCTCCTGAATCAATCTTCAGACTGGTCGGGCACCCTCTGGGAAAAGCCCGACTGGGGAGACCGCCCTCCACGAGATGTCAAATGGGATGACCTCCAACACCGGCCGCTAAAAGAACCTGGTACCAGCTACAAATACAATGATGTCCGGGTCAACCTGCTGGCCTATTCCCTACTCCAGGTGTGGAGGGTGCCGCTTCCGATAATCCTCAGAAAAAGGATCATGGATCCGATCGATGCATCCCCGACCTGGCGCTGGCACGGGTACAACAATTCATGGGTGATGGTAGATGGCCTCAACATGCAGTCCGTCAGCGGCGGTGGACACTGGGGTGGGGGCATGTTCATCAGCACGCGCGACCACGCTCGTTTCGGTCTGCTTTTTCTGCGCAAGGGAGTCTGGAAGGGACAACGACTCATCTCCGAAAAATGGATCGAGATGCTGCGGGCACCTTCACATGCCAATGCCAGTTATGGTTACATGTGGTGGCTCAACAC
>JAUWSR010000215.1 GCA_030609975.1 Acidobacteriota bacterium
GCCCTGGCGCCCTTCTCCAATCCCATCATCTTCCTTTTCCTGGGCAGCTTCGTGCTGGCGCGCGCCATGTGCGTGCACGGCCTGGACCAGAAGCTGGCCTATGCCGTGCTCTCAAAAAGATCCATCGCCGGACGGAGAACACGCATCCTGTTCGCCATGGGCCTGATTTCACTTTTTCTGTCGATGTGGCTCAGCAACACCGCCACCACGGCCATGATGTTCCCCATCGCCTTGGGAGTCCTGGACGCGGTCGAGAAGGGCCGCGCCGGAGGGGGCCGGACTCCGTTCCGCGTGGTCCTGCTCCTGACCCTGGCCTATGCCGCCTCCATCGGAGGGGTGGGGACGCCCATCGGCAGCCCCCCCAACCTCATCGCCATCGGGATGCTCGAGAAGCTGGTGGGATACCACATCAATTTCTTCCAGTGGATGCTGGTCGGCTCGCTGGTGCTCATCCCCATGTATGCGGCCCTTTTTATCCTGATGAGGTCACACATCCGGCAGAAAAAACCGCTCGTAGACTCAGAAAGCCCCCTCACAATGGAGCCGCCGCTGCCCAAGGGCCTGACACGGGCCCAGAAAAACGTTCTGCTGGCGTTTTCCGTGACCGTATCCCTGTGGGTCCTACCTGGAGTGGTGTCCCTCATCTGGGGGCGGGGATCCGGTCTCTATCTCTGGCTGCACGACCGTTTCCCGGAAGCCGGGGCCGCCATCATCGGGGCACTCCTGCTTTTCGCCCTGCCTGTGGACCCCAGGAAGGGGATCTTCACTCTGAGCCTCAAGGACGCCATGAGGATAGACTGGGGCACCCTGCTCCTCTTCGGCGGCGGCCTGTCCCTGGGATTTCAGATGTTCGAAACAGGTCTGGCGGATGCCATCGGCCGGGCCTTCATCTCCCTGGGCGGAAGCTCGGCCGGGCCGGCCCTGATCATCTTCCTGGCGGTTTCGCTGAGCGTATTCCTCACCGAACTCACTTCCAACACGGCCTCGGCCAACATGATCATCCCCATCATCATCGCCATCTCCCAGGCCGCCGGCATCAACCCCCTGCCCCCTGTCATGGGCTCTGCCATCGGGTGCAGCTTCGCCTTCATGCTGCCCGTGGCCACCCCACCCAATGCCATCATCTACGGTTCGGGCATGATCCCGCTCCCCCAGATGATGCGCTTCGGCTTCCGGCTGAACCTCGCCGGGATCCTGATCATCTGGCTTGCGATCGCGGTTTTGGCTCCCGCCCTCGGGCTTTTTTAGATGGTCACCCCCTGACACCCCGCAATAGGCGTATAAAAAGAAAAACAGCCGGATCAAAGATCACAAAAACCTTTCAGCCCAGACGCATGAGGTTACATACTCGTTTTCCTCAATGAAGAGAAGCAAGCTTGAGGAGTAAACCCGGGAGGAATCGAAAATTCTTATGATGACTTCGCTTACTTCTTGTCCTCTGGAATGACATTCCGCAGGAGATAGGTGTCGAATTTGGTGTAAGTGCTGGCGAAAGCAATTTGAGTGCCGTCCGGTGACCAATCCAGAACAGCGATACCGCTGTTGGGGAAAAACTCCATATCCACATCGTATGATTTCTTGGAGCCGTCGGCAATCGAGAGCACATGCAGCTGGATATTCTGTTGAAACATAGGAATCATGAGATGTTTTCCATCCGGAGACCAGGACGGGGGAGATGGGAACATGGGGCCTTTGAACTCGCTCAAAATTTCCCCGGATTGGATATCCAGAACAAAGATTTTTCTTCCGGTAAATTGACAAAAGGCCAGCTTGGAAAAGTCGCGCGAGCACCGTATGCTGGGGTAGAAGACCTTCGTGAAGTCTTCTGGGCGGTGGATATACCGCTCTTTACCCGTGCTTAAATCCCTTTCCACAATACCGGGCGCCAATGGGTCCGTTTTTTCCCCGCTGCGCGTAAAATAGAATCCCTGCCCGTCTTTCCTCCAATCGGTATGGCTGGATTTGTGTTTCAAATCAATATTCCAAGTCTGCCACTTTTCTGAGTCCAGGTCGAGTGCAAACAAAGTCCGAGTTTCTTCGTCCATTGAGGCAGCTGGTTCCTTCCCGTTCAGCGCAGATAGGCTGACTCCACTTCCGTCGGGCAGCCAGCGCAGGTCCAGCATCGAGGAGGGCATTGGACCGCCAATACGCGAACTGGGAACCAGGAATGTCCGGGCTTCTCCTCCAGATGTGGGATAGATAACGACATGAAGCTCATTGGGGATGCCGTGCAGATTTGAGACAAACGCCAGGTGTTTGCCATCCGGCGCCCAGATGGGAAAGCTGTTCCTTCCGGTCGGTCGAAAATTGATCTGTTTGGCTTTGCCTGCTGGAGCCCCAGTGTGTGGATCGACCGGCATAGTGAAAACATCCACCATCTGGATCCATTCCGTGTAGCAGAGACCCTGGGCTGTCCAATTCACCAGGTTGGTATGTTGTCCGGGCCTGACCACAAAGGGCTGGCCTTTGGCACTCCCGTCCGGATTCATGGATATTGCCCAGATGGCGTCGGTCCCTCCCCGATCGCTCATAAAAGCGATGTGTTTGCCGTCTGGAGACCAATTTGGCTGCATGTTATTGGCCGGAGAATCCATCAGGGCCTTTACGGCATTTTCTGCGACATCCAGGACATAGATATCACGAATCCCTTCCTTGAGTTCGTGAAACACGACGTATTTCCCATTGGGAGAGAGGTCGGCTTTGATGACACTATTGGCATTGGCATTGAAGTTGGCGCGTTTCTGAGGTTCGGTCTCATAGAGCGAGCTAAAAACTCCTCCTTGAACAGAAAGGGTTCCGAGTCGGACGGTCTTCTCCTTTGTTATGTGAATAGCCAGGATGGTGCGGCCTCCAGGAAACCATTCGATAGGATAGATGCTTTCGGCTTTGATTTCACAGCGATGTATGGTCCGCGATTCCCCCTTGAGATCAGAAATCTGGAGTTCTTCTGCAGGATCCTTCCAAACGCCGAAATTGAAGGCTACCTGTTTGCCATCCGGTGACCACACAGGGTTATAGGTCCATCCGTGTCCCTCACTTTCCCAGTCGAAGTTGGTGATGAATTCGAACTTTCCAGTGGTGAGATCTTTGAATACAACATTTTGTCCTGTAGGCATGGAAATGTGGATTCCCAAGAGCTTGGTGCCGTCAGGGGATAAAGACATGGACTCCAGCAAAAAATCATCATCGGCCCACGAATAGAGATGATTCTGGAATGTGGGCTTGACCTTACGAGCCTCGAGCGCTGCCAGCCGGGCCCGTGCGATAGACACGGCCTCTGCCTGATCCCCATAGTTTTTGAGAACCAACTTATACGCCTTCAACGCCTCTTCGAAGCCGAGCTTTTCATGGCACATCCCGATCTGAAGCTGGGCTTTGGCGGCGATGCCCCGGTTGTCGGGGAATGAGGCCAATATCTCTCGGAAAAGCTTAACCGCCCCCTCCAGATCTCCATCGGCCTCCTTCTTGAGGATCGCAGCCTCATAGAGCTCCTCGGCCGACTGCTGTGCCCAAGTCTCCTGTACCACAACGAATCCCAACAACAGCAGCGCCATAAATGCGAATGATACGTTCCTTACATGGTTTGAATGTCTCATTTTAGCCTCCCTTTGACAGTGTCATAGGAGGAATATAAAACAAATTTTCCCAGCCGTGGTTGAGTTTAAGTTGCGTTTCCAATGCTTTTGAATTAATGAGTATCACCCGTCGAACCGATAGCCTATCCCTCGGATACTGCTGAAAAAACGGGGAGCGGAAGGATCCTTTTCCCGTTTCCGCCTCAGGTGCACGATATGCGGATCGATGGTCCGCGGAGACACGATGGCGTCTCCCCAGGCTTCATCCAAAAGATCGTCCCGGGTGACAACATCTCCCCTGTGCTGGATGAAGTAGCTGAGGAGTTTGAACTCCAGCGCGGTCAAATGGATCTCACTGCCGGATTTGACTACCTTGTGGCTTTTAAAATCGACCAGGATGTCACCGAAGCGGTAGGTGTCGGAAAACTCGCGGTTGCCCTTTGATCTTCTGAGAATGGCCTTGACCCGGGCTGCCAACTCCCGCGTCCCCACCGGCTTGGTCAAATAATCATCAGCTCCCATTTCCAGGCCCCGGACCTTGTCCATTTCTTCGGTCCGGGCTGCGGTGAGCATGAGGATCGGAACGGACCTTCCCGCTTCTCTGATTTTGCGACAGACTTCGAAACCGTTCAGTTCCGGGAGCAGGATGTCGAGGATGATGAGGTCAAAGTTTTTATCCAATGCCTGATTGAGTCCATCCTTGCCATTTTCAGCGCAGGAAACTGCGAAACCCTCGAACTCCAGATCGTCCTTGAAGCCCAAAAGTATGGCCTCATCGTCTTCAATGATCAATATCCTATCCATGATACACTCCCTTGTTCAACCGGCTCTATCCAGGGGAAATCTGAGGGTGACTGTGGTCCCTTTTCCGGGCTGGCTCTCCAATGTCACCTCACCTCCATGTGCCTGCGCGATGTGCGTCACCAGGGTCAAACCAATGCCGCTTCCCCGGATGTGGCTTTCCTGATTGTGTTCAGACCTGTAGAATTTTTCAAAGACCTTTTTTTGCTCCTCCGGTGCGATTCCGATCCCATGGTCCTCCACAGCGATATAGATGAACTTGGGGTCCGCCCATGCGCGTACCTGGATATTACGGCTTTCTCCCGAATATTTAAAGGCATTGTCCAGCAGATTCAATAAAACCCTGTGCACGGCCTCTTTATCCAAATCAACTTTGGGCAGATCCTTGGCAATTTCGCATCCGACGACGAATTTCTTAGGTGCAATCTGATTACGGAATCCCCCTGTCGCTTCTTCCACCAATTCCGCCACGTCTGTCTCGGAAAATTCGTATTTTTTCATGCCTGCTTCGATCTTGGAAAAATCCAACGTGTTCTCGATAAGCCGGCTCAGCCTTTCGCTTTCTCGAGTGATGGTTTGATAATACTTCAGTTTCTGAGATTCTTCCTTAACCCGACCACGCTCGAGCAGTTCAGACAAGTATCGGATAGAAGTCAGGGGCGTTCTGAATTCATGCGATACCGTGGACACAAACTCCGATTTAAGCCTGGCCAGCCTGAGTTCTTTGGCAGTGCCCCGAATCGCCATGGTCCCACCCCCCACAAGCGCGGCGGTAACGACCAATGCAATGAGGATATAGAGGAGACGCCTTTTCTGAAACGCTCTTTCAGCCGGATTTGGAGAAGGCATAAAGACACGAATTTCCCAAGCAGGGTAATCGAGGTCAAACACTCGAGAAAAATTGAGTTCAGGAACAGCACCGGGAGTGGATAAGACTGCGTCACCGGCCAGAACATTTCCTGCGCCGTCTGTGATGCTGACCTCCCAGGGATGGGGAGATGTGTAAGCTGACAGGGCATCGGGAAGAATGTGTTCGATCAGGTAATCGTTCTTATACATCATACCGAGAAATAATGTGTCGTGGATAGGCGAAAAGGAGATCATAAAACTCCGATTCTCCTCAGAAAAAGTAAGGCGGGAGAATTCACCCGGTTCCAAGCCTGCATCCCATGATCGTTCAATATTGGGGCGTATATTTCTGACGATACTTTCCAAAAGATTCATCCGGGCAAGCCGATCTGTCTCTCCACCTAAGAGGGCTTGCCACTGATCCACAAGATCTGCTCCAGCCGGGTCCGCTGCAACCCTATTTTCCAGAGCATGCAGCCTATCCTTTGCCTGAATCAGATAAGTCTGAAACCTCTCTCTGGGCATTCGCCAGCGGGATTCAAGGAGATCCCTATAGAGTTTGAGCGACTCCTCCATCGCAGGCCCGGGCATGTCGGCACGGGAATACGCAGTGCCGATCTGGTAGAGTGCAAGAAGCCCGACAGGCGTCCCATCTGGAGTGAACTCATCTTCGTATGATTTCAGGATTTCTTGATAGAGGGGGACGGCCTCAAGGGGCCGCCCGGATTTCAGATAGCAGCGTCCCATGTTGTGCAAAAGACTCGCCCTGAGGGATCGATTCGCAGACTTGTTGAATAGTTCCCGGTAAAATCTCCGTGCCGATGTGAAGTTCTTCTGCTGGAACTCTGCTTCCTCTGCGGCCGAAAGGAGCGGATCACGTAGGTCAGGGAAAGTTGAGATTCTTGAATCCCGCGCCGCCGCATCAATCGCATAAAGGGGCTTTTCCAGCAGAAAATCGATCTCTCCAGACCTTTTTATTAAGAGGACGGTATCGACCCAGCCGGTCGCTGTTTGGATTGCGGAAGCGGCGTCTTTGAGGATCTGGGCATCCGGGTCCTCGTTCAGCCTATCAAAATGGCTGAAGGTCCTGAGCTCTGCTTCGGAAAGCAAAAGTTTGAATCGGTCATGAATCTGCTCAGCGATCCGGGGCAGCTCTGTTTCGAGTTCCGCCTGCTCGATAAGCCTCTCCCTTTCGGCTTCCCGGATCGCAAAGGCAGCGAGAAAAAAACTGAGGATGACCACAGCCACAGCAAATAGGGCGACCGCTCTTTTTTGCCAGTCATATGATCTCCTCATCCGTGTTTTTCGCGATCTGGTGGGATCCGTTTTCCCCCGATAGCTAACAGCTTATCTCAGCTTACCAGGCAAGTCAAAAGCAGTGGACCTGAGGGAAGAGCCACTCAGACTCTCTATCCAGATTACTGGAAGATGAGTTTGGAAAGGTTGCTGCTCAGTTGCAATTCTGTTGCATTTTGGTTGAGGTATGAACCCAAGGGGCTACTTGGAATGTCAACCTCAGAAACAACTCGAGTACC
>JAUWSR010000131.1 GCA_030609975.1 Acidobacteriota bacterium
AAACGTCTTGCGCAAAATCCTCACTGGTGGATTCGCTGACGCTACCGGTGGAGCCGCCCACGCCGCGGTCGTCGACCCTCAGGACTGCGATGTTGTGACGGGTAAGATAATCGGAGAGCACCAGAAAGGGTTTGTGATTGAAGACGGATTCATTCCGGTCCTGAGCTCCGGATCCGGAGATCAGGATGACGGCCGGAAACGGTCCCTGGCTTCTTGGCAACGTCAGGGTTCCTGCCAGTTTGACCCCACCCCGGGTATTTTCATAGGCGACTTCTTCCTCGGCGTAGGGATAGGGTTTTTTGGGTTCTTGCGGTCGATTGATCTCGGGTGCTTTATCAACACGCTCAAAATCGAGGGGAAGTGCGTTCCCCGCTTGAGTAAAGGTCCCAGAGATGGTTTTGCCGTCTTCAGACAGCTGTCCTTCATATTCCATGGTCAAGGTTTTATGGGTGAAACGAACCGTTGTGCCGTCCAATTCCATGCTGGTCAAGGGAATGTCCGAAGCCCCCTGGTCGATGCTGTCCATGGTGGCGCTGTAAGTTCCCTCGTCTGATTTTTTAACCTTGATCAATAAACGCAGCTCGGCTCCCCCCACTTTGAGAGTCCCCTGCCACATGCCAACGATATCTGTATCTGGGACGACAAATTCTGTGTGAGCCAATATAAACTGACCCGTTCCCAACATCATCAGGCCGACCATTCCACCGATCAAAACTCTCTTCATTACAATCTCCTCAAGTTAGAATTTTCCTCTTCTTCTTTATATCTATACGATAAATAAGAATATATTATTCACCTGAGATTCACCATCACCCATAACAGCAGGATAATGACCCCTACCAGGACCCAGCTTCCTCCGAATCCCAGAAGATCCATTTTGGTGGGTTTGAGGAATTCCCAGCTAGAATTGGGGAAGAGCTTGTCCTTCTCGAATTTTCGGGGATTCCGGTAGGATTCTTCCAAGGCCTGCTGCTCCAGTTCGGGTGTCTTCTGGACCGGCGTGTGCAGTTTGGCAAAAAAGCGGTCGAGCAGGTTTTGGGAAACCGGCTTGGTTAAAAAGGAGATCAGGAAAAGCAGGACAAAAGGAAATAAGGCGTCAAAAAAGAACCGTACCGCTACCAACTGCGATTTTCTAAACTGAGTGAAATCGATCCCGAACCAGCTCATCACCCAGATCTCTGCATGGAAACGGCCGATGCCTACTTTAGGAGAATCGGGATCTTCCGGATCGATACGCGCCACCCTCTCGAAAAACACACCCGCCGGTTCGATGTTGTGCAGTTTAAGGATGGTCTCTCCTACTTCGCCGGCTCTGCCTTCATTGACATCTTCATGCAGGGCCCCGGTTTTTATGGTCACGGTCTTGGGTTTGGTTTCGAGGAGAAAGGCAGGATTGTGGCGTGCCCAGGTCAGGGACTGAAAGAGATTGGGGATGAGGGCGTAGATGAACAAACAGATAAAGACCTGAATGATAACTGCGGATTTGCTCAGCCGCCGCCAGACAAACCCCAACCAGATGGAAGCCCCGAAGATAGCGGGAATGGAGATGGAATACTTGAAGAGCACCAGGAGGTTGTCGATAAAGAGGGCTGCCACGATACCGCCCAACAAGATGGCGGCAATGGCAAACTTGCTGATGAGCAAGTAGTGTTGTTCCGTTTTCCGGGGGCGAAAGGGTTGGTAGATGTTTTTAATGAACAGTGCTGCGTGGGATACGGAACCGGCATCCAGCGTGGACATATTGGCTGCCAGAATGCCTACCAGCATCAGACCAATGGCTCCGGGGAAAAGTAGATCTTTGGTCATATAACCCCAGATGAGGTCGGGATCATGCAGCCGACCCATGTAGAGGCCGATCGCCAGCAGACCAGCCAGAGCCCAAAAGATCATGATAATACGTTTGAAAAACATGCCGCCGATCATTCCCAGGCGTGCAGTCATCTCATCCTTGGCCGATCCGGCCGTGGCCATCCCTGGTGCCACGGCAATGATGGATACCAGGTTGGCCAAAACCATGGCCAGGATGGTATACCAGGCGTACTCGCTAAGGGTGACCGATCCAAAGAGCTCGAACATATAATCGGGTACCGAGGCATGCAGCCCTGCGAATCCGCCGATCTTAGCCAGACCGATAGGGATCAAGATCAGGGAGAAGGTTATGATCAGTACTCCTTGGATGGCGTCCGTGATGGCCGCCGCCCGGAATCCCCCCAGCATGGTATAGATCCCTACGATCATGGCATAGATAAAATAAAAGAGCAGGGGATCTGTATAGGAGATGAAAGAGTGGAGTTCCCCGCGTTTACTTTTTTCATTGAGGGTGTCATAACGGGCCTGATCTTCTGGTTCCAGTCCCTCATCCATGCGGGTTCTCAGCTGCTGATATTCCCGAAACTGTTCGATGCTCAGCCGCTCTTCCTGGCTTACTTTATCCAGAGGTTTGGGGGTCATGGCCATCATGGTCTTGGCAGCCACCATATAGCCGATACCGCCGCTCAGAAAAGCCATGAGCAGCATAAAGACCGCGTAACTTCCACCCAGAAATTCACTTTTAAAGCGCTCGGTGAAATAGTCTCCGATGGTGACCAGACGAACACGGCGGAAAAAATAAGTGGAGTACCAGTAGAAAGGCGTCAGGAACAGCACTAGATACTGGATCCACATCCCCCCGATCCCCTGGCGGTAGATCTCGCGCGAAACGGCTACCGCCTGGTCGGCATTGGTAGAGCAGCCGAAGTTGAGGAAGAATTGATAAAATTTGCCCAGTTTGCGGCCGGCCAGGTAGAAATCGTTGGTGTCTTTGGTCTTTTCCCCCGCTCGTTTGCCCAGCCACAGGATGATCCCCACGTGTAGCAGGATGATGAGGGCATCGATAAGGTGCAGACCAAACATGTGGATAGATATTATTATCAAATATCAATCCTGTTGTCGAATTCTCTTTTTCCTGTGTTTGTTTCCCCTTTCTGGAAAATAGCTATTGAGGGATAGGGCTTCTCCTCGAGAGTCGCTCTCCCTCTGAGCCGTATAAATAAAGTTGGTATCCAAAATTTTGCCAAAAAATAGTTTTTTCGATAAGCTAGAGATAAATGAGCGATTCAGGGACATACATCAAAACCGGCTGTAAGGAGTTCGACCAACTCTACCCCCTGGTTAAGTCCTTTTTAGAACAGGATGTGATGGATGTCGTGATCGACGGTAGATCCATCCGGGGATACCATGCCCCTGACACGAAATCCATTTGGATCCGTGATTACAGCGATATGCTGCGGGGTGTTAAGTATTTCGAACAAGATCTAAAAAGCACGGTCGAGCACTTCGCTGATACCCAAGCACGGAACGGTCGGATCTTCGATTACTTTACAACGTCTCCGGAGAAACTGCCCTGCGAACGCGAGAACTGGACCAAGTATGTCCGAGTACCTGTGGAGGCCGATGTCGAGTTCCGTTTCGTGAAAGCCGCCTTCCTGGCTTGGCAGGCGACGGGAGATGACCCCTGGATTCAAACTCTGCTCCCCTCCCTGGAAAAGGCTCTGGATTACAATCTGACCCATCCCTGGCGTTTTGATGAGAAGACCGGATTGATAAAACGACCCTATACCATCGACACCTGGGATTTTGCCTATACGGCCGGAAGGCATGATTGGCTCCAGTTCCAGATCGATGATTTTACCTTCTGGGGCATCATGCATGGTGATAACAGCGGCTATTATGAGGCCTTTCGTATTATGGAGCGTCTGCATCGCTATTTGGGAGCCGTTGACTCAGCTCAGCTTTGGAGAAAACGTGCGCAGAGGATACGTTCCAATCTGAATCAAGTGTGTTGGAACGGCCGTTTCTATACCCACTTTTATAAGCTGAATCCCGTCGAGATACCTGGAGTCGAGGAAAAACTGCAGCTGAGCCTCAGCAATCCCATGGACATAAACCGTGGCGTGACCGATCAGGAAATGGCTGCCTCCATTATCCAGGAATATCAGCGGCGCGGCCAAGAAAGCCAGGCTTTTGCTCCCTGGTTCTCTATTGACCCACCCTTTCCCGGTGGGATCTTCGGAGACGAGAAACTTAAGGCTGGAGCCTACGTCAATGGTGGGATCCTGCCTTTGGTGGGAGGGGAACTGGCTAAGGCAGCATTTGAACATGGATTCGAGGAATATGGCGTGGAAATTCTGAAAGCCTATTTTGAGCTGGTGGCTTCAAGTGGAGAGTCCTATCTTTGGTATTTTCCCGATGGGACTCCAGCCAGCAAAGAGACCAGCACCAGTCCTGAAGCCCTGCCTACCGATGGCTGGGGATCGAGCGCTATGCTCTATGCCTTGCTCGAAGGTTTGGCGGGGATCGAAGATCGCCATAAAATGTTTGAAAAATCCCGGATCTCACCCCGTTGGTTTGCGGCCGGAGTGGGAAAAGCAGAGGTGAGGGTGGAATATACCTCATCCGGAGCCACATTGGGCTATGACTATTTTTTGTATTCAGATAGACTTGTCCTGAAGATGTTCGCTCCGCAGTCCCACATTCAGTTTCATATTCTCCTGCCTAAAGATGTTCATGTGCGTTCGGTTACAATGGCAGGCCAATCTCTAAAATGCCAGATATGTCACATCCAACAGAGCCGGTACTGTGATTTTGAAGCCACGGTCCGGGGAGAAGCCGACATCATCCTTCAATGGGAGTAAAAGGCATGAGCATAAGCGAACGTGAACAGAAGGTGCTGGATATCCTGGAATCATTGGGCATAACTTGTGAGCGTTATGAGCATCCCCCGGTCTTCACCATCGAAGAGGCCAAGCAGCACTGGAGTGGCTTACCAGGAGTGCACTGCAAGAATCTATTCCTGCGCAACAAAAAAGGCAACCGCCATTATCTGCTGACCATCGAACAATCCAAAAGCGCAGATCTTAGAGCCCTCACTCAAAAGCTGGGTGAAGACCGTTTGAGTTTTGCCTCAGCGGAGCGTCTGGTGAGGTATCTGGGGCTCGAAGCCGGAGCTGTTTCTCCTTTCGGTTTGATCAACGACGGGGCGCATGAGGTGAAGGTTTTGGTCGATGAAGATCTAAAGGGCGCTGCCCATATCTATTTCCATCCCAACGTCAACACCGCCACCATTGGATTGAGTTTTTCAGATTTTGAAAGATTTTTAGATTACTCAGGAAACAGCATTCGCTACATTTCTGTGTGATCTTTCCCATTTTTCCCGGGTTCCACCGACTTAATTTCAGATGAATATCGGAGTCAACATGAAAGGAAGATCAGTACATGACTATTCTGGATCTGCTGAAATTGTTAGTAGAAAAAAAAGGTTCGGATCTCCATTTGATCGCCGGTTTGAAGCCGGCAATTCGGATTGATGGCAAACTCACACCGCTGTCTGAATATGAGTCCCTCACTCCTGATAGATCTCAAGAGTTGGTTTTTGCGATCCTGAATGAGGAGCAGAAAACCGCGTTTCATGAGGATAAAGATTCCAGGTACGAATTGGATTTTGCCCACAGTGTATCCGGCTTGGGAAGGTTCCGGGTTAATGTGCATAAACAACGGGGAACTGTAGCCGCTTCAATCCGGGCCCTTTCGACCGAGATCCCGAAACTCGATTCTCTGGGCTTACCCCCGGCTGTCAAGGAATTCATTAAGGCAAAAAAAGGACTGGTTCTGGTTACAGGCCCCACAGGCAGCGGCAAATCGACCACTCTGGCTGCCATCATTGACGAGATCAATGCCACCCGCAGCGATCATATCCTCACGGTTGAAGATCCTATTGAGTACCTGCATCGGTCCAAACAATCCTATGTGACGCAGCGGGAGGTCGGCCCTTCAGCAGATACCCTTTCGTTTAATAACGCCTTAAAATACGCATTGCGCCAGGATCCGGATGTGATCTTGATCGGCGAGATGCGCGACTATGAAACCATCGGGATCGCCATCACGTCGGCGGAGACCGGCCATCTGGTCCTGGGTACTCTCCACACCGCCAGTGCGGCTCAAACCGTGGGACGCATCATCGATGTTTTTCCTGCCGAACAGCAGCCCCAGGTACGAATACAATTGGGTTCCAATCTTGTGGGCGTGATCTCCCAGGTTCTTCTTCCCCGCAGTGACCGTGAAGGCCGATGTATGGCCTGTGAGCTCATGATCGCCAATGCGGCGGTGAAGAACAATGTTCGTGCAGGAAAACCGGAATCCTTAAACCAGATTATCCAAACCTCAGCCGCTGAGGGCATGCAGTCAATGGACCAATCTCTGGTAAAACTCTGCCAGGAAGGAAAAATAGAAGTGGAATACGCCTTTCCTTACGTTCATGATAAGGCCACATTCCAAACCTTGAATAGACTTCAGCGTACAGGACCTTCAGCACCAGGTTCTCAGCCCTTCTTGGGATAGTACTTTTCGAGCACGCGGATCCTCCAGATCCATACGCCCAGTATCAGCAGCGAGGAAAGGATCCGCAGGGAAGAAGACGTCGTAAAGAAGTTAAAAAGACCATGACACAAAGCGGCTGCACTCAAGGCCGGCAGCGAGGTCTTCCATAACGACCGTCCGGTGAGAAAGGCTTTGCCGATGAGATAACCCCAGATCGATGAGAAGATGGTATGGGTAAGGGGAGAGGCGAAAGCTCGACCGAGTATTTTATCATAAAATCTTGACAGTCCCTATCCATCGTTTTGACTGATAGGGTAGGCTGTGTTATATAGAATTTCGTGAGGATCAGATGAAAATCGGAATTGACAATTATGGATTGTCTCCCCTGGGATTGAGTCCCCTGAATATCTTGGCCTGGGCCAAGGAGAATGGCGCGGAGGGAGTGCAATTCTCCGGGTTGAGCGTCGAAGAACGCAAGCCGGTTGATTCGGCGTATCTCAAGCTGATGGCTGAATACGCTGCGGCCCAAGGACTATACCTGGAATGGGGAGGGGGCCAGCACATTCCAGTGAACATGCAGACTTGGGAGAAAAAGGATATTTTCTCTGTCAATCTTAAAGCGGCGGAGGAGGCGGCGGTTTTAGGAACCCGCATCATTCGTTCGTGTTCGGGTGGATTGATGCGGTGGGATAAAAACAGTCCAAGAACCCATTCCTTTCTGGAAAAAATGACCGAAGCCCTGAGGGAACAGAGGCAGATGCTTCTCGATCACGAGGTCATCTTGGCCATCGAAACTCACTTTGAGTTCACGACCTTCGAACTTCTCCGGCTGTTCGAGATGTGTGAAGCGGAACCGGGAGAATATCTGGGCATCTGCCTGGATACAATGAACCTGCTCACCATGCTGGAAGACCCGGTGTCTGCCACACGACGATTACTGCCCTGGGTGGTTTCCACGCATATTAAGGACGGGGGGATCCTTCTGTACACGGAAGGTTTGAAAACATTTACCGCTGAGATCGGTAGGGGTGTGGTGGACATCAAACGGATCGCTCAACTTTTAAGAAGCCTGCCACAGAAAGTGAACCTTTCAATCGAAGATCACGGCGGGGAGTTTGTGCTGCCGATCTTCGATCCTACCTTTCTGGACGAATTTCCCGATCTGACTCTGGCTGAGTTCATCAAACTTTTGGGATTGGCCCAAAAGAGTGAAAAAGCGATTGAGGAGGAAGGACTTTCGTCCCTTGCCCGAGAGGACTGGCCGGATGTCTGTGAAACACGGCTAAAAAAGGATATTCAGGCCCTCTCAACCATCAGGGCTGAGTTGAATTCAGATAAATAGACGATTTCCCTGCTAGGCAAGAGCCTGGGCAAAATCTTCTATGTGCTTATTTATTTCTCTTGATTTTTAGATGATGCTGAGGCGGTGTTGGTTTTAACAGTTGCCGTATTGGAGTAACCCGAATTGCCGGCGGAATTGAAGGCGCGAACCTTATATTTGTAAGTGACCCCTCCGGAAACACTGCTGTCGTTATAGGTTTTCACATTGGAATTCATGGTCTGGAGTTGTGCCCAACTGTGATAGTGACCCCCCATCTCATGTACAGGGCTGTTGGGAATGCCGGGGAATCCGCCATGGCAGCCGCTGCAGTGGCTTTCGCCGTGGCAGCCTAAACAATCGCCGGCTCGGTAAAGATGAAATCCGTCCTCGTTGTCTGAATTATCTTTCCAGTCGAGTTTGACTGTTGCTGAAGAGAGGGCTTCGGCTGTGAGCTCAGAGGGAGCTATTGGTGGGTCACCGCCAGGTTCTCCCAGCTCGATGATGATGGGGAGGTGGTCGGATGCTCGGTAAAGAGCCTCGGCTACGTCCTGAGAAACTACTTTGTTGGCAGGAGTCGTGACCGCTTTTTTAAAGTGTTTTCCGTCATTGCCATAGGCAACATAACTGTCATCTTTATAAGTGAATTTCTTGTCTTCTGCAATACCCTCAGAGATGAAGAAATTGTCATAGCGGTCGTCCAATCCTCCGGAGGCGCCCATGCCACTTTTGATCCTCCGAGTGGACTCGGTGTGGGTGATCGCTACTTTTTTCTTCCTGTGCCATTTGCCCGGGAGATCGAGAGGATCGTAGAGGCGACCGTTGTTTATGTTGGCATCTGCAGTTAACTTTTTGAAGGCCGTATCAGCTACGCCGGCCAGATTGAAAGTTCCGCACACCAGGAAATAATCTCCGGATTTGTGTTTATTGTTCAAGTAATCACGGATAAGCTCAGCGTCTGCATCTCTCGAGTTCTTGGCCGCTGCAGTTGTCCCCTCTGCAAGATGAACGGAGTAAAGATACAGCAGCTTTCCTTTGCCTTCCCCCTTTCTGATCTTGACCTTGTAACCCCATACGCTTCGGCTTAGAGTGGTGATCTCTTCAACTGAGTTAAATTTGATAGTTTTCTTGTTGTAAAAAAGCGCGCTTTGTGTGCCGTCCTGATTTGTAAACTTGGCTTTTCTATATAGCTTTTTACTGTGATTTAGGACGTCATTCAGGAATAAATTCACTCCTTCTGCGTCTCCTATATCCTGCACTATCAGAATGTCGGGCTGCAGCTCATCCATGACCGCCCGGAAATCTTCGATCCGGTCGGTGGAAAGCGCACCATAGAAATCGAGAACATTCCAACTGACGATCTTTACTGCCAGCATTGAGGTCGGCAGCAGCATTATCAACAGGGTCAATCCGATTTTTAAGATATGTTTTTTCATGTAATACTCCCTATAACTTATTAATTTAGAAGTTTATGTTATTGTAATAAAACTTATTAAATTAGAATGTTATTATATTTAATAAATGACTTTATGTCAAAGGATTATCGCTCAATTTTAGGGGATGGATCTTTCATTTGGTGTCCCCACTAAGCTTTCTTTCGTGAACAGGAGTTTTCCGGCGTATTCTCTTGCAAATTCCTCTATATATTTTGATTTCGCTTTCTTTGCCTGTTTTGAAGTGGTAGTTTGGAAGGAATGGAGAACAATACTGAGATGGCATAAACCTGGATTTGGTTCGACTCTTTTCCTTGTAATACTATGTCTACTGCTTTTTGGGGGAAACAGGGAGCTGCTGGCTCAAGAGGATGAAATCCCTGAGGTTAAAGATATCCACTGGGCCTTTGCCAACCAGTTGGGGACAGGCATCTACCGGATCGGGGAGAATAATCGCATTTATGTAATATGCTTACAGCCAAGGTTTTATTTTAGTCTTACTCCGGGAAGACAAGATCCAGAGCGCCATATCCGGTTGCAGCTCAGTCTGCCTTTTTCAGTGGGAGTTCACACCTTCAAGTGGCAGGAGATCCTGCAGGGGCATCTGCCCGACCGGATCCGTCAACTCAGTTTCTCACCCAGAGTAGGGCTGGAGATCCCGGTGAGCCGGCGCTGGAGCCTTCTCCCCCAAATTT
>JAUWSR010000282.1 GCA_030609975.1 Acidobacteriota bacterium
AAGCCTCCCAAATGGGCTTAACCGCCCTCTTTTGGGGCATAAAAAGTCCAGTTAGGCATAATAATACAGCATAATTTAAAGTTAACTCATTGATATAAATAGAGATATCTTGGGCCGCCCCCCAATAAAAAAAGTTGTAAAAGCAAAGAAACGAATGTAGGATAAGGGGGAAAAGGAGAGTGAGCATGATGGCAAAGAGACTTTTTTTTGTTTTGGTTTTGGTTGTTATTCATCTTGTATCTATAAATTCCCTCCAGGCTCAAAATGCCTGGATTTCGACGGCAGAGAGCATCTCCCTTAAAAAGATTTCCGGGATTCCCTATCAATACTATCCCGAACTCCTCGATTGGGTAATACTAACCGATAATTCCAGTCTGGTCTTCATAGGAGATTGGGATGAGGACGGGGATGACTATTACCTCTGGGTTGCCCAACTCAATGCCAGCGGAGACATTGTCCAGTACAGCCTCATCAACTATTTACAGCAGGCCTTTTTTGTAAAAGTCCGTGCCATATGGATCCCCGATGAGGAGAATCCGGGAAACAGTTTCGGTTTACTTTTTACCTCGGTGAGCATCCCTAAAAATGTCCTGGACCTAAGCCAGGTCAGATACTTTGTGACCCGTTTCGATGCCACAGGAAAAATCACCCAAAAACCGGAACCCCTTCTCGACATCGACCTGTTGCCGAACCAAACCTTTAACGGAATCTGGTTAGGTGCCAATCTACGCGAAGGCGCTGTTGGTGTGGTTATGGCCTTTGGAATCTACGAGTGGTCTGACTCCTTCATCGGCCACTGGGGCAGCCAGGCCTATTTCCTGGAATACCATCTCGTTGACAGCATCAGCCCTGCCGGTGTGAAACGGATCAAACAAAAAAAAGACGGCAAGAACTGGATCCTGCATCCTTACGAACCGGTCTGGAATGGAGCCAGCTGGATGATACCTGCGGTTGAAACTAGGATAAAAATTGAGACGCAGCAGGGAAGCACCTACGGACGCAGATGGAGCCACAAGCTCATGACCCTGGTGGCAACCCCAATCGCCTCCGGAGCGGATATCAAAATTAAAAAACGGACTCTGGAGCGAGACAATACGCGCTACGATATCCCATATAAAAATCCCATGTTTCTTCCCCCAAACCCGGTGGACCTGAGAGAAGAAAGTCTATCCGACAAAACGGTCGTATATGATCACATGCTGTTGTATTCGAAAGCCATTATAAGGCGAGATATGAGCGCTAGAGAACTGACAGCCATCGATCACGAACACTACCTGCGGATTGTCAATGCGAGGGGAAAAAACATCGAGCCTCGCTATAAGCTGGAAACACCAGAATGGGAAAGAAAGATCTCCGCTCATCCCAACTGGTATGTGCCTGAAAATTCCGACATCTTCTCAAATGCTCTTTTCATAGAAAACGGCCGCTATTTCATCGCACGATCCCGATCCGCTTATTTCCTTCACCAGGCCGATCCGACCCGGTCTAAATCAGAACTCCAACTCGACCTCTACCTCTTCGATCCCTACACTCGCATCTTTGAAAGGATCGCTAAGCAAAACCTGAAAGGCAAATTCTCATCCTGCGCTCCCATCCTTCACTTTTATACCGGGGCCCCTTGTTTGATCAACCCCTTAATCGCATTAGGATCGAAGTTTTTTCCTATCGACCTCTTTTTCTCCCGGTTTTAAATGATGGCACAATAATCCTATCGATATTCCCTCTATCACAAAGGGATTATTTCTTTATCAAGACGAATGTGTTATTAATGGGTCTTTATATTTCCGAAATAGCCCATGACTGAGCACACACCTCACCCCCAGATAAAGCCGATCCGCTCCATCGTGAAAGGGGCCGGTATTGTCTTTTTCGGGGCTGTGATCGGGAACGGATTTCGCTATGTATTCCATCTTTTGGCAGCACGCCACCTGGGACCTGCCCTGTTTGGGATCTTCACGCTCGGATTCGGTGTATATAAAGTGACAGGGATGATAGCAGAACTGGGACTTCCCCAAGGGCTTCTCAGATACATCCCCCTCTATCAGGGCAAAGAGGATAGGCAGCGGACCAAAGGTGTGATGCTCCTCTCCTTTCGCGCCGCTTTGCTTGCCGGCATGCTCCTTGGACTTATGATCTTCCTGGGCTCCGGCTTGATCTCCGGAGCCTTTTTTCATGAGCCCCGGCTTTCGTCCGTGCTTAAACTTTTCGCCCTCGCTCTCCCTCTCTCCAGCTTGACTACCATGATCGTCTTTTCCCTGCAGGGATTTAAAAGGCTCCAATACAAGGTCTATGTTAAGGATTTTTTCGAGCCCGCCGCCAAGATCGCAGCCGTAGCGGCTGCCTTCGCGGCCGGTCTTATGCTGAAGGGTGTGCTTTTTTCGATCTTGGCAGTTTCCCTGGTGAGCATCTTCCTGGCCTTCACCTACCTTAAGAAGATCTTCCCGGAAATAACGGATCGACACATCTCTCCCATCTATGAGAAAAAGGCTCTTTTTGGATTTTCTTGGCCGCTGCTTTTTGTTTATCTGATCGGCAACCTCTGTCTCTGGACAGACACCTTCGTCCTGGGGCTTTTCCGGACAGCCGAAGAGGTGGGGATCTATGCGGCAGCCCAAAGAACCGCACTGTTATCCGGCCTGGTGCTCACCTCCTTTCTCGCCATATTTGCTCCCCTCGCCTCAGAATATTTCAGCCAGAACAAGCACCGGGAACTCGACAGCCTCTTCAAGACCGTATCCAAATGGACCTTCGCCCTTACTCTGCCCCTTTGCTCAGTGCTGCTGCTTTTTCCGAGAAACATCTTGAACATATTCGGCGCAGAATATTCCCAGGGCGCAACCGCGCTTATTATTCTCGCTCTGGGATGGCTGATCCACTCTTCTATGGGCGCCTCCGGGATCGTGCTCACCATGAGCGGCCGCTCTAAGCTCCACCTTATCAATTTCTCCTTTCTGCTGATAACCCATGTCCTGCTCAACCTGCTGTTGGTCCCCAGATATGGCTTCGAAGGCGCGGCTATCGCCACTGCGGGCTCAATCGTCCTGATCGACATCGTCACCCTGCTCGAGGTCCGTTTCATCCTGAAAATGTTCCCCTTCCGTTGGGATTTTCTGAAACCGGTCGTGATCGGGGGGACACTGTTCGGGATGATAAAACTCTTTGCACCATTCTCGAGTATTGACTATAATAGCCTGTTTATACTTTTAGGCACGGCGGCCGCCTATGCGGGAATATACTTGCTGGCCTTTCTCCTGGTAGGTACGGGAAAAGAAGAGAAGGCCCTGCTGAAACAGATCGTGCAACGGGTGGAAAAGGATAATTAGATGTTCTCAGACCAACTGAAAAATGCAGTCAGGCAGGCCGAGCGTATCGGGCGGGAGACTCCCCTATCCCCTTCAGGATTTCGGGCCCTGCTGGAAAAAAGCGCAGGCGGACAAATCCTCGAACCGGAGGAGATCGTTGCCCTCCTCAATGGCACGCATGACCAAATCAACCAAAAGACCGTCCTGGAGTTTGCGGCACAAGACCAAAGACCCAAGGACCGGGACATCCTGCTTTTGCCTCCGCTTTATTTCTCCAGCGTCTGTGAGAACCAGTGCCTCTACTGCGACTTTTCCTCTGGAGGAGTGCGCCTCTCCCTTTCCGATTTTGCAGAAGAATTCGCCGCCCTGGTCGACCTGGGATACCGCAGCATCGAGCTGGTCAGCAGCCAGGACCCGGATATCTATCTCAAATCTCCCGATTACAGCGAGGAGAACCAATCCTTCGACCTGCAGGGCGTCCTCCCCTACTTCGAAGAGTCTTCCCGCAGACTAAAACAAGCTGGGGGTGGGATGCTGACGAGCAATATTCCTCCAGTCGACCGCAACGGTTTCCAGCAGCTCCACGCGGCCGGTCTGGACTGTTATCTCATCTGGCTGGAAACCTTTAATCCCGACCAGTACGAAAAGCTCCACTATAGCCACGGCCCCAAGAACTCTCAAACCTTCCGTCTCAATTCCATCGAAGAATCCATCGCCGCAGGCCTCAAGCATGTGGCAGGCGCTTTTCTCAAAGGACTTTACGACTGGAGAAAGGAAGAGCTCATTCTTTATCTCTTCGACAGCTACCTCAAGGCACAAAGGGGACGAGGATTTTCTATCATCGGAACCCCTCGACTCAAGGGCAAATTCACTCAGTCATCTCTGGTAAAACCCTATGGTGTCAGTGACGATGAGTATATATTGAATATCGCTCTGGACCGCATCCTTTTTGACGGGATCCTGTGGCTGCAGACCCGGGAATCCTTCCCGTTCAATCTGGATCTGATCGATCGTTTCGGAGGAGGGGTGATCCTGACACTCACCAGCTGCACTGCTCCTGGGGGCTACTCCAAGCCTCCGGATGCCAGGGCCCAATTTCCAGTTTATAAGCAAGACCTTGAACAAAGCGTGGCTCAGCTTCAGGAGCGGGATCTCAACGTCCGGTTTGATTGGACTCCCGAAGTCCTGGCCACTTTTCTCAGAAATAACCATTCAACTCAGGCCCAGTCTTGAGTTTGGAGAAACGCGCCATGTCAGAGATATTTTTGGTCAAACTCGAGCTAAGGGATGAAGCCAACTACCGGTTAGCTCCTCCTTTTGGAATCCTCTACCTCGCAGCTGCCCTGGAAAAACATGGATACAAGGTCCGTCTCTTCCATGAAATGGCATCCACACAAAGCCTGCAATCCCTGCTCGAAGCCATCACCCAGTCCCGGCCTCTGCTTATAGGTTTTTCCACCATCTCAGGACCGGCTTTGATACCTGCCTTAAAAGCCTCTCA
>JAUWSR010000159.1 GCA_030609975.1 Acidobacteriota bacterium
ATTCCCATTCTCTTTATCGCCCTGCCCATTGTGCTTATCGCGCTTATTGGCCTTTCGTTTTTTACGGAAAAACCGTCCAAAGAGACATTGGCCAAATTTTTCCCGGAGAAAAAGGCTGAATGATAGGTTAGGATTTTTATACTATACAAATTAGACGATATTTTAGGGAAGCCAGCTTAAAGGTTCTATTAAATACGGATCAACATTGCCCAAAAAAAGCATCCTGAATCTTAGCTCTTTAAAGGACCAGGTTTATGAATACCTGCGCCGTCAGATGAAGACCGGCAAGTTGAAGCCGGGTGAAACCATAAACATGAAGGCCACCAGTCAGATACTGGGAGTCAGCATCACTCCCTTGAGGGACGCCCTTATCCGCTTGGAAATGGAGGGTTTCGTAAAAATCCTGCCCCGGAGAGGCGTGGTTGTTAATCAGCTTACAGTTCAAGACATCCAAAATTATTACCGGATCCTGGGCGCACTGGAGAGCACGGCCATCATTGCAGCCGCTGAGTTTTTAGACGAGGCCGATATCCAGAAAATGCAAAAACTGAATGATGAAATGGAGAGGGCTTTAGCCAAAGATGATTTCAACACCTACTATGAAAAAAACCTGCAGTTTCATGATGTGTTCCTGATCCTCTCCGGAAATGACCTCCTCCGTAACATGGTGGCGAACCTCAAGAAACGTTTGTATGATTTTCCCCGTCGTGCCGGCTATGTCAAGGAGTGGGAGCAGTCCTCAGTGGGGGAGCATGGCCAACTGCTTGTCTTCCTCATGCAGAAGAAGTTTCTGGAAGCGGCCAACCATATCCGGGATGTTCATTGGTCCTTTCGTGTGCAGAAGAAGTTCATCGAAAAGTACTATCAAGACGGTATATAGATAAACATTGTAGCGAACCCTCAGAAACGCAAAGCTTGAAGAAAATATGGGTTATAAAAAAGCAAGCATCTATTTCCTCAGTGGAACTGGAAATTCCTACAGGGTGGCGATTTGGCTGCAGCAAGAATGTTTACGCCGCAATATACCTTCAGCCGTCATTCCCATCAATCTCGCGGATCCCAAGACAGAAATTGAAGCAGCTTCGGACCAATTGGTGGTCCTGGCCTATCCTACCCATGGCCTTCTGCCCCCCTGGTCTGCCATCAAGTTTCTGTTCAAGCTGCCCTTTCGGCGGAGGACGCATTTTTTCTGTATCCCGACTCGAGGTATTGTCCGTATCGGTCGCTTCATCATCCCGGGTATAGCCGGTGTTGCGTCCATGCTGCCCTCATTTCTGCTTCCCTTAAAGGGCTACCATGTGCGGGGATCGCTCAGTCTGGATATGCCGGCCAACATGACATCCGTAATGCCCAGCCTTCGTCAAAAGGATATAGCGAGAATCATTGCAGACAGCAAACGTAGGGCCGGCAGGTATTACACACGCTTACTGGCAGGAAAATCCATCTGGTTTACGAGGAACAATCTCTGGGAATACACCTGGGGAACACTCCTTCTGGTATTTTTTCCCCTTTTTCCGATCCTGTATCTCTTATTAGGGCGCTTTTTTATGGGAAAGATGATGTTTGCCAACAGCGATTGCATCGGGTGCGGTAAATGCGCCCGGGCCTGCCCCAACAACGCTATTTTAATGAAAGGCAAAAATAATCCCAAGCCCTATTGGAAATATAATTGTGAAGACTGCCTGCGCTGCATGAACTATTGTGAATACAGAGCTGTTGAGGCCGGACATTCCTGGGCGGTTATTCTTTATTTTATAGGGACATTTTCGCTGTCGGCTTATATTTTTCAGTTTATAGCCCAATATTTTCCCCAGATTGACTACCTTAAAAACTTTTACACTTTGGAAATTGTCAACGCAGTCTATTACTATCCCGCTTATTTCATCGCTTACCTTATCTTTTTTGAAATGATCCGTTGGAAGCCTCTAAATGCACTTTTTACTTGGACCACACTTACGCATTTTTTTAAGCGATACCATGAGCCGGAAACCAAATTGGAGGACCTTCTACAGAAATCGGAAGGATACGAGGATAGTTGAAGGTATCGCTTTACTTTTTAGATTGATTTTTATATCTTTAAGTAACTTCAATTATGATAGCCGAACATTTAAAGAGCACACATTTTTCGGACTACCTCCATCAGCCTCAGGTTATCTACGACCTGAAAGCCAAAACCAAGGTCGAAGCCTTCGAGGAACTTCTGGACGTTCTCAAAGACCAGAAGCTGATCAAGAACCGAAAGCCGGTTTTAACACGGGTCTGTGACCGTGAGCGTTTGGAAAGCACCGGAATCGGTCACGGAGTGGCTTTGCCCCATGCTCGTATGGACACCGGGCAGGATTTGGCGGTGGCTGTGGGGCGTTCATCCGAGGGAATAGAATACGACGCCATCGACGGCCGGCCGGTCTACCTCATCATTATGGTCGTTTGGAACCCAGCTATCCCCGGACTCTTCAATCATGTTTTTGCCGGTTTGGCGAAGTTTTTGATCAACCCGAACTACCGGAAAAGATTGTTTGAGGCAACGTCCGCCGCTAATCTCTTTAAGGCCTTATCTGAGATCGAGCTGCAGCTGCCGGAGATGGAAGACCGCATCATCCACCGCGCCGGATTGCTTTGGAAACTGCAGGAGATCGAGATCGCCAAGAAGAATTCCAAAGCCAAACAGTTGAAAGAGCTCAAGGAGCAGGCGGATCTGATCCGCACGGAGTTGGATATGGCCTTGGTGGAGAGATTCGACCGGTTCATGGAGCGCTATGGATTTGCCGTTGCTGAGGTGGACAACGGTGTCTGTATGGGATGTTATATCAACGTATCCACGGGTATGGGTTCGGCTATAGACGGCAGCAACGACATCTATGTCTGTGAAAACTGCGGGAAATTCCTGGTATCATCTAAGAAAAAAGACTGATCTTCGTTATCCTACTATAGTTACAATACAAGGCAGTTGACCTCCTTCATAATCCAATGTTCGGCATAAGCAAAAAGAAAGAAAAGAGCCTGCTCGAGAGGATGGAGCGATTGGAGATATTTGAAAAGTATCTGTAAGAAAAATTTATCCGTTCCTCGGGACATGGGGGCCAGCATGTCAATAAAGTGGCGACCGGTGTCTACCTGAAGCATCTTCCCACCGGCATCGAGGTCAAGTGTCAACAGGAACGATCCCAGGCAATGAACCGCTTCTTGGCCCGGCGGATCCTCACGGACAAGATCGAGACTAAAATCGAGGGAAAAAGGAGCGAAGAACAGCAGCGGATCGAAAAGATCCGCCGCCAGAAACGAAAACGTTCCAAGCGCGCCAAAGAAAAGATGCTGGAAGACAAGAAGAAGCAGTCCGAGAAGAAAAAAGCACGCACCTATAAACCAGATTCTGAGAATTATTAAACAACCGTTATTAACCTGGCTTGTTCAAAAAATCTGCCGATATGTGTTTAGTACAATTGTCATTGCGAGGAGCACAGAAACGAAGCAGTCTCCATGCGAACGCAGTGAAGCAATCGATCAATGTTTCAGTGAGGCACGATGAGGTTGCTTCGCTCCCTACGGGAGCTCGCAATGACCAAGCAATAACGGTGCTTGACTAACTGGCGAGTTGGATGAGCGTATGCAGCAGGAGATTTGTGCCTTTTTCCAGGTCTTCCCAGCGGATATTCTCCTGGGGTGAATGACTGATGCCGTCTTCGCAGGGGATAAAGATCAAGGCGGCGTCAGTGACCGATGCCAGGATTTGGGCGTCATGGCCGGCGCCGCTGGGAAGAGTCATACGACTATATCCAAACGATGAGCAAATTTCCGCCATAAGAGTCTTAAGATTAGCGGAGATCTCGACAGGAGCGGTCTTGTCCATGATGCGGAAGTCGAAACCAAGACCTCGGGTGGCTGCAATATCTTGGGCCAAGGTTTGAAAGGTCGTTGCCATCTCGTCGAGAGTTTCAGGGGAGGTGCTCCTGAAATCCAAAGAAAAATCCACGCGTTCCGGAACGATGCTGAAAGCGCCAGGATAGACCGAAGCCTTGCCTACCGTAACCATACTTCCATAATGATGGGTGGCGACGAATTGAGTGCTTTTGAGCATGAAATCGGCCAGACCCAGGAAGGCATCCTGACGAAGCTCGAGGGGCGTGGTTCCTGCATGACTGGCTTTTCCCTTGAAACTGCACCGCCAGTAATTCTTTCCGGCGATCAGGTCTACGATCCCGATCACCTTGTCTTCAGTCTCTAACACCGGGCCCTGTTCGATATGAAGCTCCAAGAAGGCGGCGATCTCAGGCCGGTCTTTGTGGGCTGCTAAGATGCTGTCCAAAGTGAATTCGGTGTTCTTCAGGATTTCCGTCAGCGGAAGCCCGAACTGTGTAAGCCCTTTCTCCAGCATCTCACGGTCCAGCGTCCCGGTAAAGGCCCGGGCCCCCAGAAAATCTCCTGACAGATTCCCTTCTTCATCGGTGAAAGCCGCTACCTCCAGAGGTTTTTTGGGCTTTGCCCCTTCGTCTTTTAGACAGCGGAGGCATTCTAAGGCAGCCAGTACACCGGCTGGGCCGTCAAATATCCCTCCATTGACCACGGAATCAAGATGAGAACCCGCCATCACTGTCTTGCCGCTGCCTGCGAGACGTCCGAAGATATTCCCGGCTCCGTCCACCCGGTATTCAAGTCCTGCGGATAAAATCCTGTCTTTGAACCATTCCCGGGCTTCCAGGTCGGCGGGGCTGAATGACGGCCGGTTTATCCCCCCATCTTCATTCCGCCCGATCTCTCCCAGTTCAAGAACGTCGCTACGTAAACGGCCAAGATCGATTCTGATATCCATATCTCTATTGGATGAGGAAGAACATTTCCCGAACAGCAGCCTCAACACCCACGATGGCAGCGCGGGCGATGATCGAGAATCCGATGCTGAGCTCTACGAACTCTGTGATCTCCAGGATGGGATAGATATTCTTATAATCCAGTCCGTGTCCACCGTGAATGGTGAGACCGAGTTCGTGCCCGAATCGGGCGGCCCGCGCCACATCATCCAGCGCTTCCTTCCGCTCCAGGCTGTCGGGTTTTGTATCACAGTAAACACCGGTGTTGATCTCGATCAGGTTCACACCCAGCTTGTGGCACATCTCGATCTGGTCGGTATTGGCGTCCACAAAAATGCTGACCTTGATGCCGGCTTCCTGGAGATCCTTGATGTGGGGACCAAGGTGCTCTTGGAATTTGATCACGTCCAAACCACCTTCCGTGGTCAGTTCATCCGGGCGCTCCGGCACCAGCGACACCACATCGGGCTTGACCTCCAGTGCGATCTTTTTCATCTCGTCGCTGGCCGCCATTTCTACATTCAGTCTGGTTTTTATGGTTTTCTTCAGGAGGTGCAGGTCACGCTCTTTGATATGGCGGCGGTCGCTGCGGATATGGCAGACGATGCCTTCAGCTCCAGCCTGTTCGGCCAAAAGTGCGGCCAGCACCGGCTCTGGTTCAGTGTGAGCTCTAGCTTCTCTTAGTGTAGCGAAATGGTCCACATTCACGGCTAGTTTCATGTTTCCCTCCTTAGATGTTTGGTGATAACCTCAACGATGGATTGGGCGTACTCTTCGATCTGATCCAAGTCCCGCCCTTCGACCATAACCCGGGCTAACAATTCGGTCCCGGAGTAGCGGACATTCAGGCGTCCGGTGGTACCCAATTTTGTCTCAACCGCAGATATGGTTTCGGCTATCTCGGGGATCAGGCTGAATTCATGCTTCTCAGTCACGGGGACATTTTTGAGGACCTGGGGAAATTCGTGATAGTCAGCGACCAGTTCGGAGAGCTTGGCTTCCCGGCTGACCATGGCTTCCAGCATTTTGATACTGGTCAGCATGCCATCGCCGGTGGGGCAGTTGTCCAGCAGAATGGTGTGCCCGGACTGTTCTCCGCCGAGGTTGCTGTTGAGCTTCAGCATCTGCTCAAGAACATACTTGTCTCCGACTTGTGCCCGGTGGAGATTCAAACCCATTCCACCCAAGGCAACCTCCAGCCCCAGGTTGCTCATGATGGTGGCGACCACAGTTTCGGATTTAAGTCTTTGTTTTGCCTGCATGTGCTGTGTGAGGACGAACAGGGTGTGGTCTCCGTTCAGGATACGTCCGGTTTCATCCACCCAGAGGGCCCTGTCGGCATCACCGTCGTAGGCTATGCCGAAGTCCGCCTTGTTATTCACGACGGCTTGAGCAAGTTTTTCCGGGTACAAAGAACCGCAGCCGGCGTTGATGTTTTTTCCATCCGGTGCTGCGTTGATTGTGATCGCATCAAATCCCAGGTCATGGAAGATCTGGGCGGCAAAGTCGGAACTGGCTCCATTTGAACAATCCAAGACCAGCTTCTGCTTCCGGGCGGACGACTCCGGCGTGAAACTGTTTTTTAGAAAATCTTTGTAATACTTTCTGAGGTTTGTAGTCGGAAATATCTCGATATCTGAATCAGCGATCTGCTGCGAATTGGCTTTTATGGCATTCTCCAGCGCTTCTTCCCAGGCGGCCGAGATCTTCATACCTTGAGAGGAAAAGACCTTAATACCGTTATCCTGAAAGGGATTGTGCGAGGCTGAGATCACAACGCCGGATGATATCGAAAACTCTCGGGTTAGGTAGGCAACGGCTGAGGTTGGGATCACGCCCACGCAGACGGCTTCTCCTCCCCTATCTTGTATCCCTTGGACCAGTGCTTTCTCGATCCAGATGCCCGATTCCCGGGTGTCCCTCCCGATGAGGACCTGGGGAGGGAAACCGTGTTCGCCCAGGAGCGATATTAAGGCTCCTCCCAAGGTGAATACAGAGGCATAGTCCAGCGGATATTTGCCCGCGACTGCGCGTATCCCGTCGGTTCCGAATAGTTTTGTCATGGGTATGGTCGCTTCTAGGGACTTTTATTCTCAGGCGGCTTCTTCTTAGCGGCAGCTTTCTCTTTGGCCTCAGGGTTTTCCTGGCCTTCTTCGCTTTCTTCGATCTCTACCACCAGCCGGACGGTGACTTTGAGTTCCGAGTCGACCAGACTTAAATCAGAGTCGGGAAGCAGGAGGTCGGCTTGGAGCTCCGTCGATTCTGTGTAGCGGGATCGATCGATGGGGATGGTTTTTACTTTCATGCCGTCTTTGATCTTGCTTTCCGGGCCGCGGATCATGACTTGAGAAGGAATACATTCTGCTCTGATAAGCTTGACTCCTTCTTGGAGATCACCGATCAGATCCACCTCGACCTCTGCTACGACCTCTCTGGTCATTTCCATTTTTAAGGTCACCTGACTGGGAAATATCTCTTTTACCTCCGCCCCTGAGGGGACGCTTACCATGCTGTGGCTCAAGGCGTATTGAGTTTGAGCCACAGTGGCGTTTGCCAGGTCCAGAGCCACGTGCACGTTCACATTCGAGATCTGGGGAAGGAGACGGTTGGGAACACGGATGGTGACGTCAACTGTCTGAGGCGGCCGCTCCATCAACCTCATTTGCGGGGGGATGTTGTGGATCTCTAAATTTACAGTGAGGCGTCTTTCCGTCGATTTTTTTTCCTCTGGGATAAGCGTTAACCATAGGACAAAAGCCAGTAAGAAGGACACCAATTTCAACACCCAGTTCTTGGTGATATAGTTCCTAATATTACTGTGCATGGCTAGCTCAAATATTTTTCCAAGCGTTCTTTAAGTTGGTTTTTGTCCAGACCTCTTTCCAAGTTCCCTTCGATGGCCAGGCTTATGGTTCCGGTTTCTTCAGAAACGATCACCACGGCGGCGTCAGTCTCCTGGGAAAGGCCCAGTGCCGCCAGATGCCGCGTACGCGTCTGAAAATGATCTCCCAATTTGTGAGTGGCCGGCAGGGGAAGCAGGCAGGCTGCCGCTACGATCTTGTTCTGACACACGATCACGGCTCCATCATGCAGAGGATTGCTGGGGAAAAAGATGCTCACAATCAGATCTTTGGTCAATATTGCATCCAAGGGGGTGCCGCGGTCAGCAAAGCTTTTTAGAGAAACCTCGTTTTCGAACGCCACCAAAGCGCCGATCTTATGACTGGAGAGATAGTCGACTGCCTGATAAAAATCCGCGAACTCTTCCGGAGCGGATTTAGTGGAGAAATGTTTTGTGAAGGACTGTGTTCCGAGTGCTGTCAGAAAACGACGTATTTCCCCCTGAAAGAGAATGATAACCGCGATGATAAAGATGTTGATAAAACTGCTGATGATCTGATGCGTGACGTAGAGTTTTCCCCAGGAGGTGATAAGAAACAGGATAACCACCACACCCAAGCCGATGGCCATCTGGTAGGCTTTGGTGTCTTTGATCAGCCTGAAAAAGGAATAGACGATGAAGGACACGAGCAGTATGTCGACAAAGTCCCCCAGGGTCATGGCCCGCAGAGAGGCACCGATGTCGGAGATGACATTACTGAACATAAGTTCCTTCGCTACCCTTGTCACATTTTAGAGAATCCTCATGCTTCCGGTCAAGCATTATCGCCTCAGCCACCTGAACTGCCCGTTTTACTGCAGCCACATCGTGAACGCGGAGGATGTG
>JAUWSR010000180.1 GCA_030609975.1 Acidobacteriota bacterium
AGCCCCAAGCCCAAATTCAAAGACAGTACAGAAGATAATCGCAAGATCGCTGTCAGGTGGGAAACAAAAGATGGAAGATAGCTCCAATTTCCACGAATCCGTGGAAAAGATCGTCCACTACTACCTCAATCGACTCAAATCCCACCTTAAGGGTTTGCCGGAAAAAGACCAGGAAGAGCTGGTCAAGGAGATCCATTCTCACATATTTGAATCCTACGCCGGCAACCCTAAGGAAGATGAGATCGAGCGGATCTTTGAAGTTTTGGATAAGTTGGGAGAACCTGCGGAAGTGGTTTCCAGCCGCATGTCGGAATCCATAGTGACTATGGGGAAAAAAAGGCGGCGTCCCCTCTACATACTGGCAGGTGTTTTGATCGGTATCTTCGGCATCCCCTTAGGTCTGGGCGGTGTAGCCGTTATCATAGGGCTGCTGGCGGTACTCGGGGGGCTGCTCCTGGCCTACTTTGTTACAGCCTTTTCCTTTGTGATCGCAGGATGGATCGGCTTTGTGGCCAGTTTGTTCCAGCTCTTCAGGCCGGATATACTGCCGGAATACATCCATATCTACAGTGGTGTCATCAACGATCCTCATATGGCAGGGGTTGCCGGAGTCATCACCTCGATCGTGTTGACCGCTGCCGGCCTGGGTTTGATATGGTTGGGAAAACGTATGCTGGAAGGATTGGGGTATCTCGGCAACCTGATACTGGAAAGTGTTAGAGGCCGGAGACGCAAGGCCACTACCTGATTTTCGATTACAGCTCTACGGCTGACGCCCCCCAGATCATTCTATTCTCTATATCCAAAACTTTGATGATGATCTTATCTCCAGCCTTAAATCCCGGATTTTTAAAATAGGCTTTGGTCTGGAATCCTTCCCGGGAGGTTATATCGCCATAATCCGTCACACGCACATTCTGGCCTCTAGCCGGAAAAAAATCATAGGACGTTTGAAACCGGTACCACCGCATTTTGGAGAGAACCAAAGAGTCTTTTCCCATTCGTCTATATAGGTCCCAATCATACCGGTCTCTAGCGTAGTTCTCACGGAGCTCTTTTAAGGAAGGCATCAGGTAGGTTTCGTTATTGTGAACGAGAAAAACGGTATCCCGCGAAATCTTCGCGTAGGCGCCTGGATCCGCACCCATGAACAACATAAACATGATGTAGGGGCTGTCCAAATTCCTTGAGGCAACAGCCGCATCCACAGCAAGATTGATAACACCTTCTTCGCTTAAAAAAACCTCTTGTCCAAGGTGTACAGTCTGGGCCAACATCAGGGAACACGTAAGCACGATGAACAGCAAGCTTCTAATAAGTTTCATCTTAACCTCGCATCTACGGCAATCTCGGCTCGTGAATGATCCAATCATTAAAATATAATTATACCATATCCCAGTGAGAGGCGGTCATTTGGTGATCTCTATGACGCTGCCTACCCCCATAGGCACATAGTTTTCGCCGTAGGCCTGTTTAAACCATTCGATCTGCTGCTCGCCGGTACAGTGCGTGGCTCCGCATTTGACCACGCCGGACTCCTGAAAAGCTTCAATGATCTGGTTGACCTGAGCCTGGGAGTGTTCCATCAGATGAAATCCCCCGAATACAAAATAGACATCCTGGTTCAAAATGGCTTTCGAACGTTCCACGATCTTCACGATTCCAGGATGCGCACAGCCTGTGAGCACAGCCGTTCCCCGGCTGGTAGCGAAGATCAAAGCCTGTTCGTTGGCCCGGCCCTTCAGCTCACCTGTCAGATAGATCCCTGAGCATATCTCTTGGGGCGCGGTGATACGGATGATCTGAGAGCCTGCGGCTTTTACCTTTTGTTCGAATTCTTTCGAAAATGAAACCGGTACATACACAGACACATTCTTTTTCTTCTCTAAAAAGGTCCAGAGTCCGCCCGTATGATCTCCATGTTCATGCGATATGACCACCACATCGGCCTTGGTGACATCCACGCCTAAAGTCTGGATGTTGTGCCAGAATATTTCCGGCCGAGTCCCTGCATCAAACAGGATGGTTTTTTCCGTGCCTTCGATCAAACAAGAAAATCCCCAGTCCGCTTTGGTCCCCTGTGTGTGAACATAGTTGTCATATAAGATCGTCACCTTGGCGTTTTCCGGCAAAACACTCGTATGAGCTGCCGAGGAAAACATCCATAGCAGAAATCCAACGCCCAAAAGCCAATGGTTTAAGCGCATGTTCCCTCTTGATCTTAATTTCATAGCCAGTCTCCTTAAAATAAGTATATTTTTAAATGCCACCATAAAGAAATCGTCTTTTCATCAGTCTACAATAAATACCTTCGCCCCTTTTTCCGTATAAGCGAGATGCGGATTGGAATCATCATCTCCAACCTGAAAACTGGTGCGCGGGGGCAGCTTGATCACCCGGCCGTCCTTGAGCTCGATCGTCAATTCTCCATCCAAAACCAGCAGGACATGGCCCCGCGGACACCAGTGATCGGACCTGAATCCGGGTGTGTATTCAACCATGCGGACACGCAGTTCTGCGGAGGTAAATGTCTGCCAATGGGAAGTCCCCGTCTCTCCTGCAAATTCCTGGGATTCCATATGGCCCCAGTCACTAATAGTGAAAGGTACATCCTGAATTTTCATGTTTCTCTCCTTTTGAGAAGATCCTTCTATCGCTTTGTCGATCTTTAAATCCAGGTCTTCAGGATACCAATGACCGACGTTGGGTGTTACGATAAAATCACACCTTGAGTTCTCTTCATTCAACTCTCCTGGGATTCAGTCGACGATCGATTCCAGCACCAGGGTCAGAAAGTCCAGCTCATTCCATCCGCTGTAGCCAAGATCATTGGCTGTCCGCACGATGACCAGTTCTTTCGAGGGGATCACAAAGATCTGCTGCTCAAAGAGGCCGATGGCGATAAAGGTATCTCGAGGCACAATGGAATTCTCCCACCCGGAAAAGGCAGACAGCAGCCACCACTGATAACCATAGTCTTTGATGCTCTCAGAAGTCGGCCGCACAGATTCCCTGACCCATTCCTCAGGGATGATCTGCCGGTCCTCCCAGAGACCATTTTTTGAATAAAGATATCCAAATTTGGCGAACTCACGGACAGTGGCTTCAATCCCCCACCCCCCGATCGTGTTGCCGGCAGGATCGCTGTCCCAACGGATATTAGGAATGCCTATGGGAATAAAAAGGTACTGGCGCCCAAATTCATAAGCGGAAATGCCCAAGGCATCATGAATGATCCCCGAAAGCAGCATCGAATCCCCGCTCGAGTAGTTCCAGACAGAACCAGGTTCCTGCGCCATGGATTTTTGCAGGACATACTGCACATAATCATCCTGCCTCGCCATATCCAAGACATCGCTTGTGAGGTCATCGATATTGCCTTCATTCCAGTCGATCCCTGAAGTCATCGTGAGCAGATGCCGGATCGTAATCCGGGTTTTGGCTCCACTTTGTGACGAACCTTGATTTACATGGGGATATGTCAGCGGCGAAACATAGCCCTGGCGGCTGCGAATATGCACTCCCTTTTTTTTAATTAACCCTGGATAGTAATTGTAGATAGGATCGTTCACATCCTGCAGGATCCCTTCTTCCAAAGCGATCCCGATCAAAGCACTGGTGAAGCTTTTGGCCACGGAATAACTGGGAAACCGTGTATTCTGGGAGCGGCCACCAAAGTAATCCTCAGCAACAATGTATCCCTTACGGATGATCGCCACCCCTTCAGTACTGAAGTTTGGATTGGCGACATAGGGATAGACCAACATAAGCCTGGCCGAATCCATGCCCACTTCTTCCGGCCTACAGCTTCGCCAAGATTTTGTGGGCCAATAGTTTCCGTTATACTCGCCTTCCCCCAGCCATTGCGACTCCAGGTGCTCTCCGGGAAGCTGCCCACTTAAGAATACGAAGGCAGCAATCCCTATTAAAGTGGATAAAAAGATCTTTTTTCTCATGACTTACATAGGATACGTGTTCGTTTCAGAAAAATACAGGCCCGATCGCTAATCGGACAATCTATCTCCCTTCTTGAGCTTAATAATGTAGATAGCGTGTTGGGGTAGGAACGTCTCCAAACGGTCCAGCTCAAAATCGCTCTGCTTGACGTACTCCAGAACCTCATCTTTCGTGAGGTTATGACTGGAGTAGTTTTTTAGTTTGGCAGGGTCACGATCCAAGATCACCACTCTAGCATCGGGCTTAAGGCTCGGAACCAGGTTGTTCAACAAGGCCACAGGCTCAGCTAGATCATGAAAAGCATTGACGATAAATACCGCGTCCAAACCAGACGGCAGCAGGGGATCTTCCACCTCACCTAGAATGGTCTCGATGTTGGAGACGCCTTCCCTATCAGCCCTTTCACTCAGGGCCCTTAGGGCTCTCCTGGAAATATCGTTAGCGTAGACCTTACCGACTTCACCAACACGCCTCGCCAAATGAAAAGTAAAATACCCAGATCCCGCTCCGACCTCTCCGATGATCATACCAGGCTTGATGCCTGCGATATCCATCACCTTATCCGGTTGATGGTACTTATCCCGAACATCTTCAGGAAAACTAAAGCCGGGTTGGAGTGGAAATATCAACAGTAGGAGAACAAAAATCCGGCGATAAGGTATTTTTCGCATAGTGATTATCTCTTCATTTCAGACTGTTATAGACAGCATCTATCCAATAATCCGTGTTTAAAAACTCGAGATAACTGGATTCTAAGGATCCAATTTCTTGAAAATATAGAAAAAGGAGGCAGCAAAAACCATCAATCCAGGAGGGCTGGTCGGTAGGTTTGGATTGCTGCCTCCAGACCTCAATCTACAAAAATAAAAGTGCGATCAGGAGAATCGAAACCAGTAAAGCTAACATCATTTTATTCATCATACTCCCCCTTGATTAAATCTGCGATCACGCCATTTGCATAAAAAAATTGATCTCCGCGGGCGGTGGCGCACTTGATCTGTGTCGGCACATTGTTTTGCTGGGCTTCCCGAGCAAAATCTTTATATCTATCCTCCCCTCCGCCTCTATGCATAGGAAAGGTTATAACCGGCTTGAAAGTGTTCATGGTGTAGAGATCGCCCTGTTTGATTGAGTCACCGGATCGGCTCCCGAACTGAGAAATAAATGCGATATCCACTTTCTGTGTTTGTTGAGCTAGATAATCGATATTATCTTTAAAAACAGGATTGATGACCGGACCGGTGCAGCCGTGGTCTCCAGAATGGAAGATCACGAGTCCGTCAACCATGACTAAAAAGGCGGCTTCCGGAATGTTGTCAAAATCATGATGAATGGTAAAAATCTCCATACCTTCGAGTTTCAACTTGGCACGGGGCTGCCCCAGGGTGATATATTGGGAGAATTCCGGCGTATCCCAACCGAAGATATACGTGATATGGGCATGCGCCTTTCCCCATCCGAGAATATCGGGATCGAAGTGATCTCCGTGAGCATGGGATATAAAGACGAAAATGTTTTCATCTTTGAGGTTTTGGGGAACGATCCACCCCTTAAGAAGCGTGGCATTCTTTGGTTTAGAGCCATCTTCGATGTAGTCGAAGATAAGGAAATGATCCTGGGTTTTTACCGCCCAACCGCTGTGATGCATATACCAGATCAGGGCTTCTCCCGCTTTGAGGGATCTTTGCAGAGAATCGGTTTGGGCGGATACAGGCGAGATAAATACAAACAACAGCAGCAGCACAATGATGAGCACGATCACGATCAATTTGGCGTTAAGTATCACCTGTTTCTTCCTCGTCTTTTATCGAAAGGGCGGGAGGTCATCCTCCCCGTTGTGTTTCAAATTGCAATATACATGCCAAATTCTGTGCTGAACCGGAATAATCTTAAGTGGTAAAAACAGGCAGTCCAAAATATAAAAGTTTTTACACACTTCCCCAGAGGGCATTTGCTGTAAAACAAGTTTACAACCAAGTGTTTACATCCGGTTGAATAGGATACAAGAGCCCAATCCCGATCCTGGAGGTCGAGTGTACGTTTGCGTGTCATCAAGTGTCCGCAAACGAACAAGGAATCAGGCCTTCAATCCAAATTATATTGATTTTACAGATGAAATTTCTTAATGTGAGTGCTTATGTTAAAGTTCAGAGGGTCGGCCCTTCCTTGTTTCATCAAATCTTGTGTAACTCTTGTATTGATCCTGACGTGTTTCTCTGGATATCTCCGTGCGGATGAGCTCCTCAAAAAAATCGCTGTGGAAGTGATCTGCAATTGGAAAAACTACAGCTTCCGGGTGAGGCCGGTCGATTATATTAATCCCCCGGGCCGTAAACGAGTTGATCTCCTTTTTGGCAGACGTTTCGGGGATTTCAGTGCCTATCTCTATTGGAAATACAACAGTGAGGATGAACACTATCTGGGGACACGGCTGGATTACACAGCCCGAGCACTGGAAGATAGGCTGCGCGCCATCTTCCAGTTTCGTGCGTTTATGGGATTGAACAGCCGGTCTGAAGAACACTTCTATTTCATCACTCAGTGGGACTATCAAGTCGATAAAGCGGGCATATGGCGGCCTGGCCTCCTGGGATATGGAGTGATGAGCGTGAACGGGGATGCCGTCTTCTTTTTGGGCCCCGCGCTAACGACAAGGGTGACCAAATTCATGTCCTTCCGGCTCTCATACGGATTTGATATTTTAAATAGTGATACTCTAATGTATTTTAAATGTTATTTGTTCTTATGAATTAATAAGTCATTGCGAGCTTGCTATTTGTTCTCAACAGCGATGGTCTGCAGCAGTTGAGTTTTTTCAACCAACTGAATGAACTCAGCTCGATAGCCGTGAAAGTCCTCGCCCTTGCTATCCCTGGCCAATTCCAAGACCTGGGTATAACTGGTTATGCCCTTGAATTCTGAATCCCGCAGCAGCATTCCAAAGCCGGCCACAGCCGCCGCAAACTTGAAATTATTTGAGGCCTTGGCCAGCACGATCTGCTGATCCTTCAAGGGATGCTCGATCAGTTTGCTCTTATCGCCATCAGGGTCTTTGTAGCGCAGCTTGACAGTCAGGATCTCCTTGCTTTTAAAGGCTTCCCGGCTGATCTGGGTCTGCTGATATTTGAGGTCTTCCATCCCGGGAAACACTTCATCCGAGCCATAAGGGATGATCTCGTACAAAGCTGTTACGGTATGCCCGGCTCCCAGCTCTCCGGCGTCCTTGGTGTCATCGGCAAAATCCTCTTTTTTCAACATCCGGTTTTCATATCCTACCAGACGGTAGGCCTTGACCTTGGCCGGATTGAACTCGAGTTGGAATTTGACATCTTTGGCAATGGTAAAAAGAGTTCCGCGCATGTCATCGATAAAGACCTTCTTAGCTTCCATCAGGTTGTCGATATAGTAGTAGTTTCCATTACCCTTGTCCGCCATCTGTTCCATGCGGCCATCTTTGGTGTTGCCCATGCCGAATCCCAGAATGGTGAGAAAGATCCCTTGTTTGCGCTTTTCTTCGATCATACGCACGAGTTCAGAGGTGCTGGAAACACCGATATTGAAATCGCCGTCTGTAGCCAGGATGATACGGTTGTTCCCATCCTCGAGAAAATTCTCCTGCGCCACTTTGTAAGCCAATTTGATGCCCGCGCCACCTGCGGTCGATCCCCCGGCCCTGAGCCGTTCGATAGCCTCGATGATGGCATTTTCCTGTGTAGCCGAGGTTGAAGGCAGCACCAGTC